>JANWKO010000112.1 GCA_025451335.1 Gammaproteobacteria bacterium | reverse complement strand
GAACTATCTAGCGGAATAAAATATTTATCATTCTCAATATATACTGCTAATTTATCTTGAACACCTGCTAATGAAAGCCGCACGTCTTTTTCTCCCGCAAGCAAAGGCCGAGATGGTAATTGACGAAGAATATTAGCAAGTTCCTCATGCTTCAATTCATGATAGCTATTAGAATTTAAATTTATTTTTTCACCTTCAGGTATAAAAGATAACGCTCCAGCACATTCACCACCTATTTTTTCAAGCATTGAAAAATCATTATTAGCGCTAATCCCCAGATTTTTCGCAATAAGTTTTCTTTTATTTTCCTCGGGTAAAATACCACCGAAAAAAGAATGACAAACATTTCTTTTAAAATCATCTTTTTGTAAAGGCAAAGAACACGAAATTCTAATCGCATTAGGATCATTCAACCAATCAGAAGAATAGGTAAAATTTATTTCACCATATTTATCTTGCTCTAGCTTTCCGATAATTTTTTCATGAAAATAAACATCTAGAGTCTTAACCATTGTTTATTTGCCTTCGATTATTATTTTTATTCCCAAAGTCCTTAATACGGTAAGAACCTTTTCTAATTGACAGGTCGGTTTTCCTTGTTCCAATTCAATAATAAAACGTAATCCAGTACCTGCTGTAAGCGCCAAATCTCGCTGAGTTACCCCGAGTTTTTTACGTGTATTTTTCACTATCCTCCCAACATCTACCGATCGATATGTTTTTGGAGTGTCGAACATAATTCACCTTAAATAATATTCCCGTGCGGTAATTATATAACATTTGGTATTCATAATCAAAATTAAAATTACCGATCGGTAATATTGTCTGCTTATGGAAGATTAAAAACTTGAAAAATTCCCTATCGGGAATATAAGAATTCAAACATGACTCTTTTACTGGAATCTAAAAATATGAATAGTCGCTAGAATGCTAATGAACAGCATTACAACACAGCCTGATTTAGCAAAAAAACTTGCGAAACAAAGGCATTTTCTTCAGAAAAGAAAGGACTAAACTTAGCACTAACCAAAAATCCATTTTAATCCATAAAAGAATCCGGTTGCTAATAAAGCCGCAACCGGAATGGTAACAATCCACGACACAAAAATATTTCGCAATACTGTTAAATTTAACGCGTCAATTCCGCGCGCTAAACCAACTCCAAAAACAGCACCAACAAGAGTTTGTGTAGCAGAAACTGGAATACCAGTACTAGTTGAAACGACTACCGTACTGGAAGCTGCTAATGTCGCTGCAAAAGCACGACTGGGTGTTAATGTGGTAATCGCATGTCCGACCGTCGCAATAACTTTACGCCCATACATGAACAAGCCCAAAATCACGCCTAACGAACCACACAACATAATCATGCCTAGCATCCATCCATCTTGCATAGGCTGACCTTTCCAAACCAAACTGATAACGCCTGAAACAGGGCCGACCGCAATCGCAACATCGTTTGAACCATGCGCAAACACCATAGCACATGCTGTTAAAGCCATTAAGACACTGAACATCCCTTCAATATAAGCAAATTGCATATGACGATTTAAATGTGTTTTGGCGAAAATCCGTTTCATCGCAAATAATCCCCCGATTAAAACCAGGATTGCTGTGCCTAATACGACTAAAAGCATTGGCAATATATTCAGATTAATTGAAAAATGTTTTAAACCTTTGACAATAGTCATCATCGCCAAAACAATGCCGACTATAAATAAATAAATAGGAATTAAGCGTTTTGCTGCTTCAAAAGGCTTATCGACTCCGAGAATAAAACGTTTAATCGTAACAAATATTAAAAATGCTAATAAACCAGCAGACAAAGGGGAGCTCACCCAACTTATTGCGATATAACCCACTTTTTCCCAATGCACTGCATCAAAACCAAGTGCAATCGCACCGACTCCGACTAATGCCCCGATCACCGCATTTGTTATTGAAACTGGCATCCCAAAATAACTTGCCAAAGTAATCCACGTTGCTCCCGCAAAAAGAACAGAAAGCATTCCATAAATTAGAAGTTGTGGCGCAAGTAATTGTGAATCAATAATTCCACCTCGAATTGTTTCAGTCACTTGATTTCCACCTAAGAAAGCGCCTGCGACTTCAAAAATCACTGCGATGAAAATAGCATGCTTGACTGAAATTGCTTTGGAACCAAGAGCTGGGCTCATAATATTCGCCAAATCATTGGCGCCTATTCCCCAAGTCATCCAAAGACCCACAGCGCAAGCCATTAAAATAAAAATTAAATCGAGTTCCATAAAGAAGGTTATCTCATTGGGCTACTAAAATTTGCAATCGATCACCAATTTCACGCGCTTGATCTGCTAAATCACCAGTCCATTCGATAATTTTGTAGAGAAATATCACGTTTATAGGCGGTAAAATTTCTTCTAAACCAAATAAAATTTGCCGTAATTGAACTTGCTGCTCATCCGTTTCACGTTCAATTTTGGACAATTTTGCAATCATTTCATCAACCAATTTTACTTCACTTCCACTGAATCCTGTTTCTAATAATTCATCCAATTCATGAATAGCAATATTGGCTTGCTTCGAAGCTTCGATACAACGCTTGAGAAAATCAGTATATTTATGAGCAATAGGATCGGGAAAAACCATTTTGCGTCCGAACACCACGCCAGCAATATCTTCCGCCTTATTAGCTAAACGATCTTGCACATTTAACAAATCGAGAAGATCACTACGCGACACGGCTGTGAACAAATTATTTGGCAAATGCGAACGCAGCTCTCGTTTTAAATTATCTGCATCATGCTCTAAACGGGCGATTTCTTTCTGAATTAATTCAGCTTGCACCCAATTTTCAACAAGAACCGCGTCAAAAAAAGGTCCAAGCTCTTTAACACAAGCATGCACTTTTGCCATATGCGCTTCAAGCGGACGAATCGGAGAACGTCCAAACATATTCAAAATTGGGGATGTAGGCATTGAAAAAATTGCTCCTCATGAATGCTCTTGAAATTGATAGCGGACCATTTAACCATTTCCGCTTAAGAGCTGTCGTCAATTATGCACGCGGAAAATTTAGCAAATTGACGACAAGTCCTAGAATTAGATGCCTCTTTTACTTAACTTTTTCAACCTCACGAGCAGTTACATTCGCATGCATAAAAGCTTCTGCAACATCTAACATTCGGTTAGAAAAACCCCATTCATTATCATACCAAGCCAGTACTTTTACCAAATTGCCCATAACTTTAGTGTAAGACGCATCAAAAATCGACGAAGCCGGATTATGATTAAAATCCACAGACACTAAAGGCTCGTCATTGATTTCGAGAATACCTTTCAAAGACCCTTTTCCAGCAGCTTCTTGCATCACTCTATTCACTTCTTCCACAGTAGTAGGACGCTTGGTATTAAATGTAAAATCTACTACGGAAACATTAATCGTTGGAACTCGAATTGAAAAACCATCCAACTTGCCATCCAACTCAGGAAAAATTAAACCGACCGCAGCAGCTGCCCCAGTTTTAGTTGGAATCATAGAATGAGCTGCAGCGCGAGCACGACGCAAATCGGAATGATAAACATCAATTAAAGCTTGATCATTGGTATAGGAATGGACAGTATTCATTAATCCATATTCGATTCCTATAGCTTCATGCAAAGGTTTAACCAAAGGCGCTAAACAGTTAGTGGTACAGGATGCATTTGAAATAACCGTGTCACTGGCTTTTAGTACATGTTGGTTGACGCCATAAACAATAGTTGCATCTACGCCCGTCGCAGGAGCAGATATGATGACTTTCTTAGCTCCTGCTTCAAGATGCATAGAAGCTTTTTCTTTAGTTGTAAATAAGCCTGTGCATTCCAATACAACATCAATTTTTAATTCACCCCAAGGTAACTTTCTTGGATCACGCTCTGCAACGACGCGAATTTTGTCTCCATTGATCACCATATCATTTCCTGATACTTCAACCGTTCCAGGAAATTTACCGTGAGTTGTATCATAGCGGGTAAGATGAACATTAGTGTTTACGTCGCCTAAATCATTGATCGCAACAATTTGGATATCTTTATGTTTTTTTGATTCATAATGGGCACGTAAAATGTTGCGACCAATACGACCGTAGCCATTAATTGCAACTCGAATAGTCATGATGACTTTCTCCTATTTAATAAATATGTAGATCAAATAACAGATTCCGCTTTCAATTCACTTTTTTGCTTTACTAGCAATTCTTCTACTACTTCAATTATATGTTCAGCAGTGAAACCATTTGCTTTAAAAACCTCTTTGGCAGGTGCAGAAGCACCAAAATGATCGATGCCAATCACTTTGCCGTGATGGCCGACAAGTTTATACCAAAAATCACTCGCAGCCGCTTCAACCGCTACACGAAATGGTACTGCATGTGGCAATACTTTTTCCTGATACGCTGCGTCTTGAGATAAAAAGACATCCGTGGATGGCATGGAAACAACCCGCACTTTCTTGCCCTCTGAACTCAGCTGTTTTGCCGCTTCTAACGTTATTGAAACCTCCGAGCCGGTAGCCATCATAATCACTTGCGGCATTCCTTCGCAATCAAAAAGAATATACCCGCCACGGGCAATCTGACTTAGAGTATTTTGATCGCGATCAATATAAGGCAAATTTTGTCTAGACAAAAGCAAACAAGTTGGGCCTCGATGCTCAATTGCAGTACGCCAAGCAACAGCTGTTTCAACAGTATCACAAGGACGCCAAATGGATAATTGTGGAATTAAACGCAAACTTGGCAAATGTTCAATTGGCTGATGAGTAGGACCATCTTCGCCTAGCCCAATGGAATCATGCGTATAAACATAAACAACATGTGCCTGCATCATAGCAGATAACCGAACCGCATTTCGTGCATAATCAGAAAAGGTTAAAAATGTTCCGCCAAAAGGAAGCATTCCACCATAAAGTGCCAGTCCATTCATGATGGCAGACATGCCAAATTCACGCACCCCATAATGAATATATTGTCCTTTGGGGTTATTTTTTGAAAAAACTTCGACTCCTTTCCAATCAGTGCAATTTGAGCCAGTTAAATCAGCTGATCCCCCGAAAAATTCAGGCAAGCTTGGTGCGAAATGATTCAAACACATTTGCGACGCTTTTCGAGTCGCAACATTTTCTTTTTTATCAATCATATCTTGCAATAACTTATCCGCTTGCTCATCCCAATTGCTGGGTAATTTTCGCTCAGAGCGACGCCATAATTCTTGAGCTAAATCAGGATATTTCTTTGAATATTCTGAGAATAACGTTTCCCATTCTTGCTCTAAAGCTGTGCCTTTTTTGCGCGCATCCCAAGCTTGGTAATAGGTTTCCGGAATAACAAATGGTGGATGCGTCCAATTAAGATTGTTTCGAACGGCTTCAACCTCTTTCTCTCCTAATGCTTCACCATGGGTTTTTGCTTTCCCAGCATAGTTTGGCGAACCCCAGCCGATCTGGGTTTTACAACAAATAATAGTTGGCTTATCTGTTACAGCTCGTGCTTCGATTATTGCACGTTTAATTGCTTCGCCATCATGACCATTCACATTCGGAATCACATGCCAACCATACGCTTCGAAACGCAGCGGCGTATTATCTGTAAACCAACTTGAAACTTCACCATCAATAGAGATGTTATTATCATCGTAAAATGCGATTAACTTTCCTAGCCCAAAGGTGCCCGCCAAGGAACATGCTTCATGGGATATACCTTCCATCAAACAACCATCACCCATAAATACATAAGTGTAATGATCAATAATAGGAAGCCCTTCACGATTAAATTGGCTTGCTAAGTGTTTTTCAGCAATAGCAAATCCAACTGCATTGGCTAATCCTTGACCTAAAGGTCCGGTGGTCGTTTCAACACCGAGTGTTTCAGTATTTTCTGGATGGCCGGGCGTTTTGGAATGTAATTGACGAAAATGTTTAATATCATCAATAGTTAAGGAATAACCCGTTAAATGTAATAATGAGTATAACAACATAGAACCATGACCATTTGATAATACAAATCGATCACGATTAATCCAATTTGGATTAATTGGATTATGACGTAAAAAATCATTCCAAAGAACTTCGGCAATATCTGCCATGCCCATGGGCATGCCGGGATGGCCAGAATTAGCCTTTTGCACCGCATCCATGCTGAGTACACGAATCACATTGGCAAGTTCACGACGAGAGGACATAAGGTGCTCCTATTGATACCAGGGTCTACCCCACTAAAAATGAAGGCATCTTACCTTAAAACGGATCAAAATGGGAGGTAATTTAACCTAAATTCGATAGTTGAACCCTACTACGAGGACTTGCTGCCTCGCTAGGGGTTCAACTATCGAATTTAGGTTTAAAGTCAGCTGAGAAACGAGCAGTTACAATGGATTTTATTTGATTGGCCTGTTTGTTGCGCTATACTTTCTAGCTTCCCAATAACAGAAATAGAACCTTATGCAAAAAGAATTCTTATTTACTTCAGAGTCAGTGTCCGAAGGCCATCCAGACAAAATTGCTGATCAAATTTCCGATGCCATTTTAGATGCTATGATAACCCAAGATCCTTATGCCCGCGTAGCCTGCGAAACCTTTGTTAAAACAGGTATGGTTATCGTTGGCGGCGAAGTTACGACTAGCGCCTGGGTAGATATTGAGCAAGTTACGCGGAATGTCATTCGTGATATTGGCTATAACAGCTCAACCATGGGTTTTGATTGGGAATCTTGCGCCGTGATGTCTGCCATCGGCAAACAATCACCTGACATCGCTCGGGGCGTTGATCGTACAGAACCTGAAACGCAAGGTGCTGGAGATCAAGGCATTATGTTCGGTTACGCGACCAATGAAACTGCTGTTCTTATGCCGGCACCTATTTTCTATGCGCATGAACTCGTTAAACGACAGGCTAAATTACGCAAAGAAAAAGCCATCGCATGGTTACGTCCCGATGCAAAGAGCCAAATTACATTACGCTATATTGATAACAAGCCTGTGAGCATTGATACCGTGGTTCTCTCTACACAACACGACCCCGATATAAATCATTCCGAACTTGTAGCAACTGTGATTGAACAAGTTATTAAACCTACTCTTCCTGTAGAATGGTTGGACAAAAATACAAAATATTACGTCAACCCTACTGGACGTTTTGTTATCGGAGGTCCTTTAGGTGATGCTGGGTTAACAGGACGAAAAATTATTGTGGATACATATGGTGGCATGGCTCATCATGGTGGCGGAGCATTTTCTGGAAAAGATCCATCAAAAGTCGACCGCTCAGCTGCCTATGCTTGTCGCTATGTGGCAAAAAACATTGTTGCAGCAGGTATTGCCGATCGTTGCGAAATTCAAATTTCTTATGCTATAGGAATAGCTGAACCTATATCAATCAATATCGAAACTTTTGGCACTAACAAAATTCCAGAAACAGAAATAATTAAGCTAATAAGAGAACATTTCGATCTCCGTCCATTTGGCATTATCAAAATGTTAGATTTACTGAAACCGATCTATAGACAAACAGCAACGTATGGGCATTTTGGTCGCGAAGATTTGCATGTCAGCTGGGAACAAATTGACAAAGCCGATATATTACGCAAAGCAGCAAAAATATAGCACCCAATTAATAAGAAATTTAAACCTAAATTGATAGACAAGCCTAGTTCAAAATTTAGGATTATAAAAAAAACAAGGATTTAAACACCATGACAACACAAGATGATTCACTATTTATTACTTACGCACGCGACTTATTCGCAGCAGAAAAAGTATCTGCTCAAGCTTTGAAAGATCACCCTCAAATTCCTGTCTTAATCGATATATTGAGTCGCAAAGACAATCATCATGTCGCATTAACCGATATGTCTTCTGAAAAAATTTATCTCGCTTTTTTAGAAAGCATTGCTCTTCACCTAGTAGAAAGCAATGCACCAAAATCGTTACGCGATATTGATTTTATGTTCCTTGATGCCAAACGCTTGCAACTTTGCGAAGAAAATAAAGAAAAAATTGCGAAAGATTTTACAATTTTTTGCGAAGAAATTCGCGCGATCAATAAACGAATCATCATTGCGCTAAATCAATTCGACACAAACAGTTTTTTCGAAAAACTATTACAATCGATTTTGCCTGATACGCACTGGCGTTTAATTATTTTAACAGATCAAGCACCTAACTCTTCGTTTATTAAGACCAAATTTACAGAACCCAGTGATACTCAGTTAGTGGCTTTGTTAAAAACATTTAAAACAGAGTTAGAAAATTTTCATCACGTATTAATTCCTGACGATACATTTGCATCTGCATTATCTATGGCCTCGCATTTTTTAACAAGTTATTCAAACTTTGATAGAGCACTAGAGTTATTAGATAGCGCAGCCGGACGTGCAAGCACAGTAGATTATAATGATCACTCCGGACAGTTCAAAGCAATGGTAACCAACACCACACTCGCCAGTGTTGTTTCAAGTTGGACACAAATTCCTATTTCGCATTTGCATCATAATGCATTTCAAACCTCGAAATTCACAGAAAGCATTCAACGTCGCATTTTCGGACAAGACGCAGCCATTTCTACTATTGGATCCATGTTACAACATGCTTGCATCAAAATTCATGAAAAACCAGGTCCTTTATGTAGTTTTTTACTAGTTGGACCGATTGAAGTTGGCAAAAGATCTACTGCTTGCGCTATTGCCGAACATCTTTTTGGCCACAAAAAGGCCTTATTAAAAATAAACTTGTCCGAGAATTTTCATTCGCTTAGCGAAGTTAAAATCATGACAGAAGACAATCATGGTATTAGCTTATTAGCTGCTATTCAAAATACTCCTTATGCTGTCATTCTGATGGAAAATATTCACCAAGCCCCGGCATCCGCTTTTAATTTGTTTAAGAATATTTTTACTCAAGGATTTGCGCTAGATGAACATGGAATGAAATGTGATTTTCGTCACGCTATTTTTGTTATTACTACAAGCCTAGGAGCTGATCGAATTACAACTCTAGTTGAATCTCCCACCACGACTGAAACAAATAAAACCTTGGACTTGATGCAATTAGTGTTGAACGAACACCCACAAAATTCGGCGGCAAATATTCATCATCACTTAACCACTCAAGAAATTTGTGACGAATTGATTCCAACGTTAGAAGGATATTTTTCTCAAACTTTATTACAGCATCTTCATATCGTACCGTTTCTTCCACTGGATTATGCCGCTTACGAAAAAATTATGCGAATAAAAGTGAAGACGTTTGCAAAACGGCTGGAATCTCATTTTGGCATCGAATTAAATTGCGCACCAGAAGTTATAAAATTTTTAGCACATGAAGCATTGTGGCGAAAGACGCAAATAAAATCGATGGACAAAATGTTAGAAAATTATCTCTATTCAATTGTTGCAAATGAAATTGTCGCACATGCAGAAGATAAAAACCGACCAAAAAGATTATTATTACAACTCAATGATGAAGGGCAATTGTTGCGTTGCGAATTTGTCAGCGCTATGAATGCAGCTGTTTTGTGAACCACGCTATACGGCATAAGGCGAAGGAATTCAAGGGCTGATCAGCAACGATTATTTAAGGAACACGATGACGAAAAAAAAATTTGCCAGCCCTCTCAGCCTTATTATTGCGTTAACTATTATTGCCATTGCTGGGCAAATTATTTTTTTTGTCATTCATTACAAAGTTTCAGATTTACTCGATTCCTTTGTACAAAGCACTCTAAAAACGGAAATGTTTCACGCTGTTATTCTTTTTCCTATAATTGGCTTTATACTCATTCAAATAATGAGTTATTGTCTTTTTATTGCTTGGAATTGGTTTGCTTCCACCTCTATCAGCGAATTATTTAATTTGTCACAAAAAATGCGCTTTTGGCTGACTATTTTTATATGGTTCTCCTGTAGCGCAATGGTTTTAAGTTTAAATAATTATTTTTTTCAAGACTCATTTTTTGCCGAACTTATTCCGATTTCTTTCTATGTTTTATATATATCGCTATTTTTCTTTTCATTTACTGCGTTGCTAGCTTACGTTAATTGTTTTTTGCATAAAAGCCACTTAATAACAGCAAGTTTATTTTTAGCGTTAGTTTTAGTTTTTTGTGGCTTCCATTTTTATAACCAATATCAATCCCAGTTGTACCCAAAATCAGAATCATCTTCTTCTCAACCTAATATTATTTTTATAGGTCTTGACTCCGTTCGTCCCGATTTTGTCAATTTCTATAGTAAACGCAAGATTAACACACCCCATATCGATGCATTTTTAAATGCTGCCACTATTTTCAATGAAGCTTACACCCCCTTAGCGAGAACTTTTACTAGTTGGATGAGCATATTGACATCACTACATCCCAAAAATAGTCACGCACGGATTAATCTAGCTGATCCAGAAGGAATAAAAGCAGAAGAAACCTTAGCCAAACGCTTAAAAGGAGTGGGGTATGAAACCATTTATGCAACAGATGAAAAACGCTTTAGCAATATCACTGAACGATATGGGTTTGACCATATCATTGGTCCAGACATTGGAATTAATGATTTTGTCATCGGCGGATTAAATGATTTTCCTTTAACCAATCTTTTGATAGATACTTCTTTAGGACGAATCTTATTTCCATATAATTACGCTAATCGAGCCGCTGCTATTACTTATGATCCAGAGAATTTTTTAGAATTAGTTAAACTCGGCTTAACTAACAGAACTCATAAGCCATTGTTTTTAGCTATACATTTTTGCATTTCTCATTGGCCTTATACATGGGCGCAAGATAATCAACCCCAAAATTTTACATTGCCCGAGCGTTATCAAAGTAGTGTAGAAGCAGTTGATAAACAATTAGGTGAGTTGCTCGTCATTTTGCAAAAAAATAAATTATTGGATCATAGTATCGTAGTTTTATTATCAGATCATGGTACAACAGTGGGCTTACTAGGTGATCGAACCATAGCTGAAAAGAATTATGTTGGTGATCGCTCAAAAATAAAGTTAGTTAAAGTTTTTAAATTAAGCACCACTACACAAGATAATAATGCAGCGCGCGAAAATAATTTCACGATTAACACTTCTTATGGTCAAGGCACTGATATATTAAGTTTAAAACAGTATCATATACTTCTCGCATTTAAGGGATTTGGCATTAAAACACATCCACAACAAATCAATGAGCGCGTATCTTTGGTAGATATTGCCCCTACGATTTTAGATTTTCTGAATCTTTCTCCCTTCAAAAAAACGGATGGTTTTTCGCTTAAAGGATTTCTTTTAAATACCTCATTTCCTAATCTTGCTTCACGCCCGTTATTTTTAGAAACAGGCTTCAGTGTTTCTGAAATTGAGAAAAAAGATATCCATGCAGACAAAGTAATAAAACAATCCATAAGAATTTATGCACTCAACCCTTTCACTGGACAATTGTTTGTTCCCAAAGCTTCCGAAAAAAATGTAAATCGTGATAAAGAATATGCTATTTTAAAAGGAGATTGGTTGCTTGCCTCTCTTCCTGAATCTAAGCGTTTACGACTGGCTCTTTCTTCTAAAAATACTTTGTCCAAAAAATTGGAATTAACAACGGAAACCAAGCCTGCCTATTTTGTTATTGCCAATATCCGTAATGGAAACTGGAGTATTGGACTGGACTCACCAATTGCAAAGCAAGCGCCATTAAAAGATCTTTTACAACAATTTAAAGAGTTTTATGGCGATGAAATCAAAGGGGTCAAGTCTTGAAAGTTGACCACTGCCGTGGTCAACTTTCAAGACTTGACCCCGTTGTTTTTTGTTTTTACGCAGGAACCATGAGATTAATTGCTTGCGGTACAATTTTACAGGTTAATGGCGCCAATCCGCATAGTTCGCCATCCAACTCCAAATGAGCTTTTTCTGAAGATTCTATTGTTACTTCTCGCACCTTAAAATGATGATAGCCAGGCAATTCATTTAATGTTCCATTATAAGCCTTCCAGGGCGCCAAGAATATTCTCCATTTTGATATTGGACCTATAACAACAACATCAAATATACCATCATCCATTTTTGCTTGGGGTGCCCAGCACACACCCGCGCCGCTAAATTTGAGATTTGCTACAAATATGTTTAAACAATCTCCTTCATATTTATCACCTGAATCCATTGTTACAATGAATTTTTTTTTCTTAGAAGTTAGTAAAAATTTAGCAATCACAGCAAAATAAGCTAATTTAGGGGGAACATAGGGAATTAATGAATTGACTTGAGAAATGATTAATCCCCCAATACCTGCGCCAGCGATATTGATGAAATAACGATTTTGTTCTTGATTTCGCTCATCTTTGAAAACTGCTAATCCAACGTCGCATTTTTTGATGGTGTATTTTTTGAGCCCCAACAAAGCATCGCGGTAATTTCTTGGAATACCGACAGAGCGAATAACATCGCAGCCACTACCTGAACATAACATGCCTATCTTAATATTAGGATTAATGACATTTCCTGCCTTATCAAAAAGCCCATTGATAGCTTCATTTAACGTTCCGTCGCCACCAAAGATAATGAGCTTATCGAATTCATTGTTCAAAGCAATAGATTCTGCATAGCGAGTAGCATCCCGCGGCGCTTGTGTAACGAATTCTTCTATATTTCCCAAAAGCGAAGCGGCTTCTGAACGAATTTTTTCCCAACGTGACAACGCCCTCCCGTCTCCTGATTTTGGATTGATAATAATCGCAGTTTTATTTGAATTCATTTCTCACTCAGTCATGTGTATTTTAACTTTATTTTACTTCTGGCAACATTAGCTGCAAGATTTTATCTTTCTTAAAAACATAATGATATAATGCCGCTAAGATATGAATAGAAACCAAGACAATAATCACAATCGCCAACGAGCTGTGAATATCCATACTAACATTACCTGTGGTTTCATTTTTTGGAACTGGCAATTTTATTAACCATCCAAATAACTTAGGCGGATGCCCTTCTGCCATCGCCATAATCCATCCAGATAGCGGCATCGCAATTAATACAATATAAAATAAAATGTGCACGGTTCTTTCTAAGAATCTTTCCCAAATTGCTGATGTCGATAATGGAACCGGTTTAGGATTTGCCCAAGTCCACAAAACGCGCAAAACCATAAGAATTAAAATAGTTATACCGGTGAGTTTGTGAATATTTACTACTTTGGCAAACAAAGTTTTATCTTTAATATCGCTCATGAAATAGCCAAGAAATAGCATGAGAACCACAAGAAGAGCAATTACCCAGTGCAAGAGTTTTGCGATTGATCCGTATTTTTCTGGCGAATTCCTGATAGTCAAATATTAATTCCTTTAATTTGCATGAAATCTATTTTCATGCAAATTGTTTCAAAAGTATGGTTTATTCAGTTCAATTATGTTGGCAAAGCATTATAGGTATAAGCTAAAGTGGACATACCGCCAGCTCCAGCTGCAGTACAAGATGCTGCTGTGTAATGACTACCTGTCGCTCCTGAAGCTAACTTTCCTAATATGGAAGTACAAACAGAAGTTGGTATTGGTCCTATAGTAGCAGTATAACTGGATGCGCCTCCAGTACCTGCCTGGGTTTGAAATTTATATGTTGTATTCCATTGTGTCTGCAAACTAGAAGCACCGACAATATTTGAGATGTTAGTTGATGTAACCTGAGAATAAGTTCCCGTACCTTGCGCCAAATTATCTGCAGCAGCTTGAATTGCAGCCACGGTTTGAAACATAGCATTGGCTTGTTGTGAAGACGTTGCTGTAGAGTAATATCGTATAGACATCACTATGATCATCGCTGCAATTGCCAACACTAACATGATTTCTAACAGCGTCACACCCAGCGTGCGTGATAAACGTTTCATGATTTTCTATCCTTTGTCTTAATATAATTACCGATTAGATTACACGTTTCAAATTTATGAAGCAAGAATCTCGCGTTTTTGTTAATATCTTGCAAAAATTTTCTAAAGGGATAAAAAATGAAACCAACACTAGAGGTGATTGAAATTAATCCTGTGGAAAAACCTATCGGTAGCGTCATTTGGTTACATGGATTAGGCGCAGATGGGAACGATTTCGTGCCAATTGTTCAAGAATTGAATTTGCCTAGTGAAATGCCTTTGCGTTTTGTCTTCCCACATGCATTGATGCGTCCCGTCACTATCAATAATGGATATGTGATGCGTGCCTGGTTTGATATTGCCTCAATTGATAAAAACTTGCATATCGATGAAAAAGGCATGAAAGAATCCGTGGAACATTTGAATGAATTAATCCAACGTGAAATAGATCGCGGCATCCCATCAGAACAAATCCTTTTAGCGGGGTTTTCTCAAGGCGCTACGATTGCATTGATGACTGGGCTCACCTATACAAGATCGTTAAAAGGGATTATGTCTTTGTCTGGTTTCTTGCCACATGCTGAAAGAGTCTTATCCGAAGCCAATCCAGCAAATTTTACTACACCTCTATTTGTTGCTCACGGAACAGGCGACCCCATTGTGCCTTTTTTCTTAGGGCAACATTTATACGAAACATTATTAAAAGGCAAATATCGTGTGAATTGGCATAGTTATGTCATGGCGCATTCAGTTTGTAATGAAGAAATTGGTGATATTGGTGAATGGTTGCAAAAAATTTATATGGGTTAAGGGTCAAGTCTTGACTGTTGACCAATGCATTGGTCAACAGTCAAGACTTGACCCCAGGGTTTATCCAAAAATATATGCAATACCTAGAGAGTATAAATTTAAATCGCCATTGCTACTACCTGCTCTTTGCCATTGCAGAATAATAGGAATGCAAGGGGTATATGAATAATCGCCACCTAAGCCAAGATACCACCCTGTTGTATGTTTTGTACCTCTATTAGAAATGGCTGTTGATGCAACAGGAGAAATACCTCCAACAAAATCATCTGCATCTTTGACACTTAATTTCGAGTTTAGTTGCGCAACACCTACTTTGGCAAATATTTCCACAGAAGAATCGACGAAAGGCAAAATCCCTTTTGCCGCAATATCGTAAGAAGTTGGTTGATCCGTTGCAACTGTTTCATTGGCAATCTGGACATTAACTTTTTTATATTGCGTATAGCCTACTTCAGCAGCAAAAAAAGGCATCATTTTATACCCAGCGTTGATATTGAATCCAACTCCAGAACTACTTGTACGCGAACCATTACCAAAATTAAAATTTGTTGCAGAAGAAGGTCCCACATTACCTTCAAGATACCATCCGCATGGAATTGGAACCGCTGCAAAACCTAAAGACACTGTCATTGCACTTGCTGCTGCCAATAAAATAAATCTCATTTTCATTTTTTTTGATCCTCCTGATCAGCTTGTTTAGCATGTTAAATAAAATGATTAATGAAGACAAGAAAACTTATAATTAGCAGCAGAGTTTCAAAGGATTGAACTTTAGGGGATACAAGAACAGCGTCAGCACCAACCCGATTTTGTTTCTTAGGGCGGCATAAGAAACAAAATCGGGTTGATGCAGTGAAAAAAAATCCCCGCTTGTGCGGGGAAAGGCTTCTTACTTTATAATTGTTTTTATTCGAACTTATAAACTAAACCAACGTTAAAAGCATCTGAGTTGGGAGAGCTTACCCAGCCCACATCTTTATATTTAGTGTAGACATATTCACCACGAACATCCCAGTTTTGGCAAACATTGGTCTGCATACCAAGCCCCACTTGGCCACCCACTGCATTTTCATCTTGTGAGCTAAAATGGGAATCAATAACGCCAACACGTGCATAGCCTATGGTTTTATCACTGAACTTGACGCCAGGGATGATGCTTGCGCCAACGCCCCAGGTAGTTTTTGTTGCATTTGTATCAGCAATGGAAATTGAACCTGGCACAACAAACGCTTCGCCTGCTAAATAGAAATTGGGGGCAATAGTAGCGCCATAGCCTAATGACACATTACCATCAATTCCTCTGTATGAAGTATGACCGCCATTAGAAGAATTATTTATCAACCCTAAGCTGCCACCAACATAAGGTGAACCCGACGCATAGATTGATGAACTTGCCGCAAGAATAGCTGTTGCAACGATTAGTTTTTTAAACATACCGACTCCTATTTTCTTTATTATTAGTTGCGTTTTTTGCTTACACATAAGTGCAGCAAAAATAATTATCCAGATTTGCTGAAGTATCATCATCCGTGCTGTTTGTTTTTAATCCGAAAGAGAGTGGTTCTGTTGAATTTTCTACTAAACTGATCGCAGAACCCATCCCCAAAGATACTCAGCAAAGGGACTTTTATCTGCGCTTCCGTGGATACAACGAGAAGTTGAAATGTTGCATCAGATACAAAGATGGGGAAAGCATATAATATTTTTTTATCTTAAACAATATCCCCAGCAAAGAAAATAATTTGCGCAAGTTAAAACATGAAAATGTTAATTGTGCTTTTTTAGTTTAGTTACAAACTGTTAATATTCTTTTAATTATACTTGTCAAATATAAAACATGATGCGACGTAAATTTTAACGCCGAAGTTTTACATTAATTTACTGAGATATTATTTTCAAACAATCAGGACGACAAATGGCTTCTTCATTTTTTTCACACTTATCTAAAATATATTTCATCACATTCATCATTTTTTTTATTTTGCTTGCTTGGTTTATACAAAATTCTCTTTTCCTAAATTGGGACATTGCATACATTCTTCAAGCGACAGAAAAATTACTACAAGGTGGTACCTATCTAGATGATTACTTCAATCCCAATCCACCCATGATAATGTTTTTCTATCTACCTTCTCTGATGATTCATAAGTTTTTGCATATCCATATTGCAAAAGCATTTTTTGCATACATCTTTTTAATTTCTGCTTTTTCATTTTGGTTATGTATTTCTATCACTCGTTCCATGTTTTCTAAAGACGATTCGTTTCTGCATTATTTTTTTCTTATTGCTCTAGCTATTGTATTTCTCATTTTTCCACTTTTTCAAATTGGGCAAAGAGATCAACTTTTAGTAGTTTTAAGCATGCCGTATTTATTAAGCGCAGCTTATCAATTGCAAAAAGATTCTAAACAATCGCCTCATGCTGTCTTGATCGGCTTATTGGCTGGAGTAGGATTTTCTTTAAAACCACAATTTTTATTTACTCCAATACTAATCGAATTGTTTTATATAATTTACAAAAAAAATTGGTTAAGTTGGCTGCGAACGGAGACATTAACTATATTAACTGTTCTTTGTATATATCTGGGTGTGTTATTTATTTTTTACCGAGAATTTGTTTTTACTATCATTCCCTATTTATTAAACCATTATTACGAAAGCATAGGTTATCCATGGCGTCATTTATTTTTGAATTCTGAAACCTTGTTTTGTTTTCTATCGTTTCTCTTTTGCGGAATAGCATTCATACATTCGTCATATAAAACATTGTTATCTATTTTATCTATCACTTTAATTAGTTTCTTATTTTCTTACTTTACTCAACGCTCCACTTTTGCATACCACATCATCCCGGCGTATTCAATTGCAATTTTGATTTTCTCTTTGGTGTTCTGCGAATTCATTACAAAATCAAAAATTAAAAATGTGGATTATTTACTTTTAATACTCCCTAGCATCCCTTTATCAATATTTTTGTTTCATTTTATGAGAGGAGCATGGGTTACCATTTTGTTTTCTCCCATTTTGTTTTTTAGCTTTTTTGCCATATTATTTTTTATCTTATTAACTGCAAATGCAGTAAAGAAAAATTTTTTCATAACAATATTTTTGGTGTCTTGTATTATTTTGATTGCCGCATTATTTTCTCACGTCACAATTAAAAATGGAGAACCGCATGCGTTTCTTTTCACTCTTTTATTCTTAATACTTTTATTTACATTATTTGTCGCTAAAAATCACAAGGGATTATTTAATAATTTATTTTGTGTTTTACTTGGCATGATGATTTTCGCCTTTCCTGTCTATAATCGATACCTCATTTATCTGCAGGGTGTCAGTTACAAAGAGACTATTTTAAATAAATTAATTACCTTTAAAGATTCTAATGCACCGCAGCAGTCGATTTATGTTTTTTCCAGATTGGGCAATATTGGCTCGCCACTTTTTTATTACACCCATAGTACATTGGCACAACGTTTTGATTGCTTATGGATGGTTAGCGGCTTCGTTAAACAACTCAAATTTGATGACAACTCTTTACGAAATTATATTCGCAGCAATAAAGATTCACATTTTTTTCTCAATATGATTACTGACGATTTAAAAAATAAAAAACCCGAACTAGTTTTTGTAGACATTACGAAATCAAACATACTGATAGACGGCCAATTTTCGCATTTTGATTATCTCAATCATTTTTTAGAAAATGCCGAATTTCGAAAAGAATGGCTACGTTATCGATATAAAGCCACTCTTGAAGTCGGTCGCACTAAATTTGAAGTTTTTACTAGAGCTGAAATTACAAATAATTATGAATAAAGATATCCTTCTATTCCAAAAAGGGGAATTTCAATCAGGTTATTCTGCTGAGCAAATTGGCCTGTTGAAATTTTTAATCCAAATTCCGAATTAGGATGAGATTCTAAAAATAACTGCAAGCTTTTCATTCTTCCTTTTGCAGCCGATTTAACCTCTACAGGAATAATGTCGCCATTTTTTGCAATCACAAAATCAATCTCAGCATTACTACTTTTTGCTTCGCGATGCCAATAATATAATTTTGCACGTTTATGAAAGTTTTCATATGCCATCAATTCTTGAGCAACCAACTGCTCTGCAATTTCTCCTTGATTAGACAAACGAAATGACTTAATTAGCCATTGTTTAATATCCAAACCTAATAAACGCTGCGCAATACCGATATCAAAATAATAAACTTTGAATTTTTTATCATCTTGTTGAGCGCCGAGAGGTAATTGATTGGCTGATGTATGATGACAAAGAATTGCAATACCAGCAGTTTCAAGCAACATTAAAGCATTCTTTATAACATCAACTCGAGAATGCTGATCGACATATGAGTAAATAAATTTTTTTCCAATCATCGCAGGAATGGATTCAAAAACTTTGGTGACATGTGGGATTTCATGCTGTTTTGCATATCTATGAAAATCAATTTGATAAGATTCTATAATTTCATCTTGTAATGACTGACAAATTACAGGATCTCGATCAGCGATCCAAGCATTGATAACTGCTGGCATACCTCCCAACCACATATAATTTTTTAAATGATCTGTAAGTTGTTGATCCACAATAGGATCATTTTGTTGTTTAAAGAGAAATTCGCGCAAGTCTTGCAATCCTAAAACAGTTAAATATTCTCCGAAAGAAAGTGGATACAATTGCAAAAACTGCACTCGACCTACTGCGATACCGAGTTTATTCAATGCAAAATCTAATAATGATCCCGCTGCAATGATATGAATATCGGGTTTATCTTCTTTAAAATATCGCAATGATTGAAGCGCACCTTCACACGTTTGAATTTCATCAAAAAATAACAAAGTCTTGCCTGGCGTAATTTTTACACGATGATGAAGTGCAAGTTTTTCTAAGATGACATCGATATTAATATCCCCAGAAAAATAAGAATGCACTAATTTATTTTTTTCAAAATTAATTTCAATGAAAGTATCAAATTGCTTACCAAACTCACGCACCAACCAGGACTTTCCAACCTGGCGACAGCCGCGGATTAACAAGGGCTTATGATAAGGATCGTGCCGCCATTGTTCTAAATCTTTCAATCGATCTCTTTGCATGAAATACTCTCTTAATTATCCCTTCATTTTATCCTTATCCATGTAAAAATTCAAGGTTAATATTGCATTATAAAAGTAAAATTACAAGGTTTATTTAACAATTACTTATCAAATTTAGTTTAGACCAAAATAAAATCAATGACTTATTTCCTATAAAATATCAGACCCACTCAAGAACAAAATAACTTAAATGATCTATAATCAAGACCTTTTGAAAAAATCTTCTTTGGTGGAGGCCTTATGTTACAAAACAGAGTTATTCCGACACACATGATTAGCGTTAATGACGCAGCGCGGATGATTGTAAGGGGCTCATTAATTGTCGCGCCCGAAGACATGAGAGATCAATATGCAAATTTTGTATCGCCAGTTAACATGGGTTCAAACTATGGTGATGAAGGATATGTTTCAATAGAGGTGCGCAATATATCTGATGAGCTTGTAAATGAATTTAAGAAATTACAATTTGCTGATGAAAAAAAAGCAAGCCAGAAAGAAGTGGAGCAACAAGTAGCTGATGTTTTAAGCGTGGCAGATAACTACATTGATAAGCTCAAAACATATCAAAAAAGCACTGATGATAAGAGCGCGAGCATTATATTACTACAACTTGAAACTATTACAGGGAATATTCGCTCACGTAAAGTAGTACTAGAATATCCTAAGACAAAATTGTCTATGGGCATGTACGGCTCACTTGGAGACGACAATTGGAGGACGCGCCGAACAAAAGCAGAGTCGCCTGAGAAGAAGGAACAAGACCTCAAACCATCAACTAAACCCTGAAGGCGCACCAAATTAGATATCAATTGAACAAGATTATTTATTGTTCCCATTCTTTTCAAATGGTGTAAATACCTCATTAAGCTGCTTGGTCACTCGAATAAAAGTAGTACGTTTAGATAATTCTTTTAAGCGATGCGCTCCGACATACGTGCATGTCGAGCGAATACCACCCAAAATATCTTGTACTGTATTCTTAACTGGACCTCGATAAGGCACATTGACAGAACGACCTTCGCTGGCACGATATTCCGCGACGGAACCATGATGTTTTTCCATCGCTTCCGAAGAACTCATACCATAAAAACGTTTGTATCGCTTACCATTTTCTTCAATAACTTCGCCTAAACATTCATCATGACCAGAAAGCATTCCGCCTAACATGACAAAATCAGCGCCTGCAGCGAATGCTTTTGCAACGTCACCTGCAGTGACACAACCCCCATCTGCACATACATGACCACCTAAACCATGCGCCGCATCCGCACATTCAATAATGGCTGACAATTGCGGATAACCTACTCCGGTTTTTTCACGCGTGGTGCAAACAGAACCTGGTCCAATACCTATTTTTACAATATCCGCGCCAGAAAGAATTAATTCTTCAACCATTTCGCCTGTTACAACGTTTCCTGCCATAATGACTTTTTTAGGAAATGTATTACGTAATTTCATCAAAAAGTTCACAAACCGCTCGGTATAGCCATTTGCCACATCCAAGCATATCATTGGAACATCCGTCGCCTTGATCACATCTCGTGCTTTTTCAAAATCACTTTCCGCTATGCCGATGGAAACAAAGCTGGATTTTATGGCTTCTGGATTTGTCTTAGCGAAGTTTTCCCATTCTTTCACTGTGAGAAATTTATCTAGAGCTGTTAACAACTGATGTTGAGATAATGCAGACGCCATAGCAAACGTACCTGTATGGTCCATATTTGCTGCTACGATGGGCACCCCGCTCCAAGTCACATCCGACTGTTTAAAATGAAATTCACGCTCCAGAGATACCTCTGAGCGAGATTGTAAAATACTACGTTTTGGACGAATTAACACATCTTTGAAATCAAGCTTGATATCGTATTCTATGCGCATGAATTATCCTTAATGACCATCTAATTTATTCATTCCTTCGATGTTCTTGACCAAAAATCCAAAACATCGGTTTTATTTTCTCAAACGTGCGAAATAAAAACCATCCATACCATGCATTCCCGGTAAAATTTGTTTGCCAACTTGACAATCTTTGCCCCATGACTCAACAATTTTTTCTTCTTTGACATCAGGATGATCAGCCATAAATTTTTGCAACACTTTAACATTCTCTTCAGGAAAGATAGAACACGTTGCGTATAACAAAATTCCACTAGGTTTTAATAAAGGCCAAAGCGCATTTAATAATCTTAATTGTGTATCCGCTAACTTATCAATATCTTCAGCTTGACGTAATAACTTGATATCAGGATGACGTCGAACCACCCCAGTTGCTGAGCAAGGCGCATCTAATAAAATACGATCAAACAATTTACCATCCCACCAATTTTGTGTATCAGCCACATCTGCTGCAACGCAGGTAGCTGATAATTTTAATCGCGCCAAATTATCCGTGACAGAAGTCAGTCGCACCGGATCATGATCCACTGCAATACAATCAATTGTAGGTTGCTGTTCAAGAATGTGCGCTGTCTTTCCTCCTGGTGCAGCGCACGCATCTAACACTCTATGATGCGATTCAAGCAATAACAATTCTGCTGCTAATTGTGCTGCACCATCTTGCACAGAAATTTCCCCTTCTAAAAATCCTGGCAATTCTTCCACATCAAGTGCGTCAGTTAAAATAATGCCCGATTGCGTTTCTGGAATAATTTGAAAATTCATTCCTGAGAGTTTTTTGACATATTCTTCACGAGTTAATCGCTGTTGATTTATCCGTAATGCAAAAGGGGGATGCTGATTATTCGCATTTAAGATAGCTTCCCAATCATCGGGATACTCTTGTTGTAATTTTTCTATCATCCATTTTGGATGAGAATAGATGACTTCAAATGAATCTATTTGAGCTTGCTCAGACTTGCGCGAAAAATCTTTCATACTCTCAATAGTTTTTTTTAATTCATCCGCTCTACGCTGATATTGACGTAATACACCGTTCACCAACCCTTTCGCCCAGATTTTTTTAAAATATTTTGTGGCAGAAACGGTTTCTGTTATTGCAGCATAATCGGGAATACGCATATCAATTAATTGATAGAGACCAACGAGCAACAAGGCTTGTATGTCGAAATCCTTTTTCTTAAGTGGTTTTTCAAGTAGTAACTGTGTATAGGCATTTAATTTAAAATACCAGCGACAAACTCCATAACAAATGGCTTGTAATAAAGCCCGATCACGCGGATCTTTAACTTGCATCAAACTATCGGATAAAACATCATTTAGTGAACGTCCATAAGTGACTACGTCGTAAATGATTTTTGCAGCGAAAGCTCTTATATTCATACTATTTACTCTAAGAAAAAATTTTACCGACAGTAAATTCAGACTTTCTCGAGTTCATTATGTCTGCTACTGATAACACTCGACCACCTGGCAATTGTAATTTTTGCAAGCGAATCACTCCTTTTGCTGTGGCAATATCAATTCCATGCGCTGATGCTTCGACAATTGTACCTGGTGTCAAATTCGATTTATTTTCATTACTTAACACATTAGCTTCCCAAATACGAATTGCAGAATCTCCTCCGCCAACAAAAGCAACTGGCCATGGATTAAAAGCATGCACTTTCCTTGCTATCGCTTGCGCTGGCTCAGACCAATCAATATGTGCTTCTTCTTTTTTTATTTTATGCGCATAAGTAGCTAAGTTATTATTTTGTTGTTCTGGTTGGATATCAGAAATATGATTTAATGTATGCATTAATGCTTTTGCACCAAGGTCTACCAATCGATCATGCAATATTTCACTAGTATCATCAGGCAGAATGGGACAAGCTAATTTATACAACATAGCTCCGGTATCCAAGCCTTCATCCATTTGCATAATCGTAATACCCGTTTCACTATCTCCAGCCAAAATAGCTCGCTGAATGGGCGCCGCTCCTCGCCAACGCGGCAAAAGTGAAGCATGCACATTCAAACATCCTAATTTTGGGGCTTCTAAAACAGGCTTAGGCAAGATAAGTCCATAAGCAACCACTATCATCAGATCGGCTTGGAGTTCTGCTAATTTTTTTTGTTCTTGCTCATCACGCAAAGTTAAAGGTTGATAAATTGGTATTTGATGTTGTTCAGCCAATTGCTTCACAGGACTAGCCGATAATTTTCGCCCTCTTCCTGCCGGTCTATCCGGCTGAGTATAGACCGCTATAATATTATGTTGCGACGGAATCAATGCTTGCAGAATATGAGCTGCAAATTCCGGGGTGCCGGCGAAGATTATTTTTAAAGGTTGGCTTGATTTCATTATGCTTAAGACCCGCTGTTATATTATTCTTGCCTCCACTCAACAAATAGAGTTGTCGGCAAAGGGGATTCTAACATAAAGATGAGTTACATCATCCATACTTAATAATTCTTGAATAAATTGTTAGGCTTGAAGAAATATATTATTATTTACCAATGATTTCCTTTAATTATCAATTTATTGAAAAACTTAAGAGCATCCTTTAAGGAAAATTAATTTGAGAAAAAAAGAAATTTCTTTGGCTTTAAATCAATTAGAAAATGCCTTGGCACGTCTAAATGAAGCCTTACAAACACCTTTAGATCCCAATAATATAACTCGCGACGCCACTTTGAAACGATTCCAATTTACAGCAGAGTTATATTGGAAAACTCTTAAGAAATTATTGTTAAATGAAAAAATAATCAGCACAACACCACGAGACACTTTGCAAAAAGCTTATAGTTTTAATTGGATTAATAATGAAACTTTATGGCTAAATATGATGGATGATAGAAATTTAACTTCTCATGCTTACAGAGAAGAATATGCAAAGAAAATTCACACTCACATCAAAGAATATTATCCAGAAATGAAAAAAAACGCTGGATTTCTTGTTCGAAAAATTTGACAAATAAGCAATTTTTTGCAAGCTTACCGTGCAAATAAAGACGTGTAACATGGGTTTAACGGCTGACTTACTCGCACTATGATTCTGCTCTAATCCAAAGATTTGCAATACTTGTTAAAAGCACTCGTTACGCCTTCTTGCGCCTGTTTTGATGTTTTAGCAAGCTCTGGAGTGCTGCTAGAGTCTTTTAGTTGTTTTTCTGTAAATGCTGTCATAACGAGCGCTGCATTATCCGTAAATAGAGGTAAGTTAACGCGCTCAATTTCACAATGTTGTTTCGCGGGTCCTAAGTTGTTACTTGCATTATCGTATTGATAATCCATATCCACAGCGCAGGAATCATTATGTATGCCTTGAATCTTGGCTTTGACAAAAGAATTCATATTCATGATGAATTCATAATCTCCTGCCTTACAATCTCTTAATCCTATATAAAAATTCGTTAATGTCTTAGTGTAAAATGCCTGCATGTCATCCATTTTATCATTATTAAAATGAAAGTATTTTGCCAATAGTCTCTTTAAGGCAAGCTCATCCATACATTTGTAATACGCATCGACTTGTTTATAGGATGTCGTTTGCCCCTTTTTATTAATTAATGTTTGGCATTGTTGGATATCCATCTCGGCAAATAATACGGTAGAAAATAAAAACAGAAATAGGACTTGGGTGAGCTTTTTCATTTTAAACCTAATCCTTGTAAATAATTTAATTAAACAGATACATATCAGATTAAAAGCTTATATAAGATTAGTCAATAATATCACCATCGCGCATTCAAATTTTGCATACAAAATGAAATCTTGACAAAATCTACGCCAAAATATTTTGATCACCGGCCCGAAAAATTTGGCAAATAAGGATCCCACCCATGTCCCCGACCATCACAAAATCAACCACTGCCGAGATGGGGCAACGTGATCTTCTCGGCGATATACTCGCCAAGCAAGCTCCTCAAAACTCTGCTGCGTTTGCTTAAAATAGTTTTCCAAGAATTTGCCCAAGGATGCGTGACAGCGCAGCGCGTTTCCTGGGGCTCCCGTACAGCCGAATATATCAACCATGAATTGAAAACCGGAACCCTCACGAGAATCCCTTGAAGGCCGATAAATTGAACGACCATCTGCCAACTCACATATATCCGCGTTTGGAGTCGCTCGAGGCGACGGGATATTATTTATAGTGAAATAAATACCCTTGCACCACTTTTTCCCCTCTTCAGGTACTAATAATGACGTAATAAGACCTGCCACGCAGATTGTATATGTTATTTCCTGATGCCTATTTCGAAAGTGAACTACAGGTTGATGCGTTGCGTTATAATGATAACGATGTCTTTCGAAAGCCTTATAAGCAGCAATAAGCAATTGTTTGATATTAATATAACTAATTGCAACTGCATCTTCAGATAAAAGCATTTCTATCAAAGAATCGAGTATTTGCCTTGTCTTTTCGCCAAGCATGACTGTTTCTTCCCGAAGGTGGTCTTTATTTTCAGCCCGAGTTACTTCAACTTCATTGTCTGCAGCAATGGTTCGAATCAGTTCCATAAGATTAAGAGAAACATGAAGGTGGCCTGATTTTATTGTTTTAATGAGAGGGGAGTAAACTCTTTATCATCACGTCGAATGATTCCTTTTTCAAAGGGTAATTTATTGAGATCAACCTTTTGATCTTGCGTAACATCAGTCAACGTCCAATTTCCATCTCCGTTAGGATCTCCATAAATCTGAAATTTATCTTTTTGTTTTATTAAAATAGGTATTCGCTTCCCTTTAGCCCCATTTAATTTCTGCTCAAAATCTTTTGATGTTAGTCGTTTTTCTTCGTCTATTGACATCAAAATGAGATTGCTTCTCAATGTACTTCCATTGATGTACTCGCGTTGTTTCGCTTTATCTTGCCGCTTTTGTTTTTCTTCGCGAACCTTTTTCTCCATTTCATCTTTTGGAAGAAGCTGGAACTTCCATTGTTTTTCAAGCTCGGATTTATCTCCTATTTTCATTTCAGTTTGTTGTGGCAATTTATCAAAATACGAAAGCAGGATTTCTGTCATCTCCAGCAGCTCTAATGGTTTCTAAACGTTGAGTCATAATAAATCTCTTACAGGTATATTGAATTTTAATATTCTTTTCTACGCATTTTTTCTAATTTTTTACGGGCGCGCTCTTGTTTTACCCGCGATAAATGATCGACAAATAAAATACCATCTAAATGATCTATTTCGTGTTGAATGCAAATCGATAATATATCTTCCGCATCCAACTCAAAAGACTTACCTTCTTTGTCTAAAGCTTTAACGCGAATTTTTGCTGCACGCTCTACTTTATCAAAGACTCCAGGAAATGATAAACATCCTTCTGTTTCATATTGAACTCCTTCACGGATTATTATTTCTGGATTAATGAAACAATATGGTTGTGAACGATTTTCAGAAACATCCATAACGATAATTCGTTGTTGAATATTCACTTGAATTGCCGCCAAGCCTACTCCAACTTGTTCATACATGGTTTCAAACATATCATCGACAATTTTGCGGACGTTATCATCGACATTCACAACGGACCGGGCTTTTTTGCGCAATAAAGGGTCAGGAAATTGTAACACGTGAAGTAGAGCCATAATTTTACCTTGAGCATAGGTGGTTTAAAATTTATTCGAATTTAAAGTTAAGCTTTGTTTGATTCTCTCGCAGCAGCGAAATATTTCTCAAAGCCCATTATTAGCTAATAATAACACAGTTAATATGGAAATTTTAGAGTCTTTTACACTCATTATGTCTTCTCTTTTAGCTCTTTCTGTCACCCCCGACTAGACCTTACTGGCTGGCAAAAACTAATATCTCAATGTGGCCCATCCGCATTCGAGCTGTTTAATAATGCGATTAGTATTCAAAACCAGCTTGAAAGTGGCAAAGCACCTGAAACGCTTGAGCAAGCAAAAGCGGCGGCAGATAAAAAAGAATTTGCATTAAAGTATTTGTATCCAGAATTAGCGGATCTCTGTGTGCAATATGGATTAGAAGAAAAAATGTTTAATTCCTGCCTGCGAACTCAATTTCCTGGATTTAGCAACACAAAAGAGAAATTATCGAAAGAACAACGTCTCAGCCATGTAAAACAAATTGAATTAAAATCAACTGATAATTTGCCTGATATCGTCTTAGAAGGCAAAAGCTTAGGCCATCCTGATTATTACCTGGTGAAATTACCTAAAAATGATCCTCGCGCTTATCTCTTAGGAAAGATCACTCAGAATGAGCAATTCATGGGAGGCAGAAGGGAAAAAGATGTGATTAGTGGTGTTACCTTAGAAAATAATGGATTTTATGTTTTACTTAAACAAAAAAAATTAGACGATGCCAGCGTTGAATCAAAGATCTCTTCATCTCCATTTATAGAAAGCACTCAGGGAAAGAAAATTAATTATGCCGCGTTCGATATAGCAGGACACGGATACGCATGGCGAAGCGAAGACAATAATCTCGTGTTTACTTCTTGGGAAAATAAAACACCTGCGCAGGAAGATGCTGTTATCATTCCCTTTTTGCGTAAATTTTCAGAGATAGTGACTCATGAAAAAAATGGTCCTCTCCGCGTCTTGATAGGTTATAACGAATTTACAAAAACACCTAAAATCTTTACTAAAGATAAATACCATCCAGCATGGGAATCTATGCTGACCGGAGAGCCGAGCTTTCCACCTTGCACCAAAACCATGATTTATTGTAATGAAGAACGTAGAAAACCATTAATTAGAGAATTAGCTAGCATTTTAGATAGCTGGTATGCTGATAAAAATGAAGAAGCTTTTCCGAAAGCTAAAAAACTGATGTTGTACAAATGGATTTGTAATCGATATTCCGAATCTTATTTTAAAACCATAAAGGAATTCTTACTGTCCTGCGATGTTGATTTTGCTAATGCTCTTCACAAAATGGTAATAAACGATAATCATCCTACTTACAACTTTACCCGTGAAGATCCTCTTACAAGTATAACGAGTATAAAGACTGGGATAGCTGCTTTTAAGAAAGCCAAACTGAGTTTATCTCCTGATCTAGATCACACTTTCGTACAAAATATTAATTGGCAAGACTCACATCTTGATGAAGCTTCTGCAGTAACTTTGAATAGTGCATTCAAGAAATTAGAAGAAGTCAAGTTAGACAAAGACCCAGAGATTCGCGCCTGGGTTTTGGGTTTTTATCGAAGAAGTGAGGCCGATGTAGACCGCATGATAACGAGTTATCAAGAACTACAAAATGCAGGGTTAGAAAAACATCCTGTTGCTCGTAAATTATTTTTCGAAAACTTTGATCATCTTTGTTTTAAAGTATCAAATCTTATATCTGATTACACAACCCTGAAACAGGAAGGATTAGATATGGATGAAACTCTCAGGTATGTTATGTCTCATCACTACGAATATAGACATGACAAAACTCTCGCTTCTAGAATTCTTGTTACTGCAAAAAAGTTAAAAGAGAGAGGAATGTACGACGAGATTGATGTGCGTAATAAAGCATTTTCTTACACAGATGTTAATAAAGAAGATAGCATCATGAATGCTTTTGCTCTCTTAAGAGAAGCCAAACTGGAAAAAGAAACCGATTTTCGTCAAGCTGCTCTGCGCTCGTTTTTAGATATTGAAGCTGAAACCGAAACTTTACGAAGCAAAGAAGCAGAAAAAGACAAACGATTTCATGATCACGATGGACTAAGCGAATCAACCAGCTTAAAGGAAACGTTAGCAGCTGGAGGGAACATTGAGGTGCTAAAGGATAAATACCGCCATGAGTTTAGAGATCATAATGTCAATGATTTTTATCATCGATTTAAGAAGATTTTAACTGCGCCTGAAAATCGGATGGCTTTGACTTTTTTGAAAAATCCGTAAAGCCAATTTTATAGAAGTTAAACATAATGTCTTTAACTTATCTTTTTCATAGCTCTGACTAAGATCTTCAAATGTTTTGGAACTTGGAGAAGCATTTGTTGTCATAAACTTATGTTTCACGGTTTTGCTTGAAATAGCAACCTTTCATTTCTATTTCGAATAATTTCCAACGTTTTTTCGACAACGTCAGAAAGGTTATCTTTTTTACCTCGCTTAGATTCATAATGAAATTCAGACAAAGCATTAACAAATGCTTTTTCATCATGCTGGTTAGTTTCAAGATAATTTTGACACAAATTCAAAACAGAAAATTTCACGGATATTTTCATAAAAAACTTAAAACAACTATCTGGCATATGATATGCCGCTATTTTTTTCTTTATCTCTTCCAACAACATCTCTTCGTCGTTTTTTATCTTAGTAGAAAAAAGAGTTTTTCTTTCAATTAAATCTTCATCTGGCAAATAAGTTGTAACAATTCCTGCTACATCTTTACTAAGACTACTACAATCTAGCAAATGCTTTCTCATTTCAATCGCAGCATCTTGAAGTAATTTTAACTCTGAAAAGGGTAATTCCAGTACTTTTTTGTAATCCAATAAAACAACCACATTACCATTAGACAATACCGATAACCCCATGACTCTATCAGGCATGGTTATTATTTTTTGAGCGTGGGTTTCCATATTAATTAAATAAATTTTGTTGCGATTTCCAAGCTCGTGCCAACCTATTAAAGTTTTTCCATCCGACAATACCTCAACCTTATCTATTTCAAATGACATAGGCAAAACAATGTCATCTACGCATTTCAATGTGCTCGTATCAAAAACACGAAGGTGTCTAACTTCTTCTTTTTTTATCTCAGAAAAAATCGAATTACTCACAACAGTACAAACCACAAATTGATTATCATTCACTTTTACAGCAGATTCTATCCATTCATTTATATCCCAAAAATTCATTGCTGCAACTCGATTAAATTTGCCATCTTTCAATTCGACAACGCGAAGATTATGGTTATTATAAACAGCAAGCATTTTATTGCTGCCTAAGCTGGTTAAAAAACCAATTTTGTCATAGCCTACCGCTTCTAAAAATTGCCACTCGGCTCTAAGTGGATCAATTGATCTCAATTTAGAATATAATCCATTATTTCTTTCATTTCGCTCATAAGCTATAGTGATATCTTTATTAAATTCGACAAAATGTTCAAAACAATGAGTAGCCTTTATTGTTTCAAGCAAGTTCAATTCCAAATCATAAAGCGAAGCATTTTCATTAAATTTATATATGACAAGTTGATTTTCAGAAAGTAACTCAAAATTTTTCACTCGTTCTATTTCCAGCTTTTTAATGACTTTCTTGGTATCAATATCGATAATTTCAAAATACCCCTTCCCTTCCCATGGCATTATGAATACTAATAATCTTCCATTGGGTAGCGCAGCAACATGACGAATTCTATCTTCTTTCCCCACTTGTTTCAGCACAGCATACAAAGATCTTTGCTCGCTTTTTGCATCAATTGACTCTGTCTTTTTAGTGGCTTGCTTTTCAAGCTCTGTTAGCTTTGAATGAAACATGTTTTCTATCCTCGTTTTAACAAAATATTCTCAAGCCTCAATTCGGCAGTTCACCGAAGTAAAAAAGGTTCAGCGCAGCAACCTTCTACAGCAAAGTTTGAATTTAATTTAGGTTTAATTTATGATTTAATGCAATCTAAAAAAAATACTTTTTTTTGAATTTGCGCAAATTATAATTAAATGTTAAAAATGAAAATAGGGTATTTAATACGTATCTACAGATAAACTTACTGGCACTTTTCGCGTAGCAAAATGATTACCACCAAAAAAGTGCCGAATATGATTAAAACGTGAAATGATCACACTTAAATGAAAATGTAATCATCATTACCGAATCACTCTAATTGGCTTCAAAGCAATTACATCATCTTTATGCTCATGCAGTGAAACTGATCTTGAAAATAACTTATGTGCAGTTTTTTTATGAAGAAAATGATAAAAATCATCTAAATTCAAGACATTCAACTTTTCTTCATTCTTGCAAAATCGTTTTATTTCAAATATCAATTTACCAATAGATAGATTGATTTTCCTTGTATCTTCTATATCTTTATCCATCATCAAATCTTTATCCTGACTCTCACTCAAAGATTTTGGCGGGATGACAGTAATATTGAATAATTTGGCAATTTGCTCTAAACGCATAACGTCTTCTTTTTTAGAATATTCTATAATCACATTTTCAGTTTGATTAAAGTCGTCAAACATACCAGGAAGCATTTTATTAATAAACTCTGTGCTTTTTGTGGTTCCAATGACAATACATTTATTTTCGCTGTTAGGTATCGCTTTCAGCAGAGATTGCAATTTTATTCGCAACAAATTCACCGGATGGGTTAAATCGAATTCCGCTTCCAGCAAATTTTCAATTTCATCCAAAATAATAACACTTCGTTCTGAATGTTGCGCATCTAAAAATTCTAGGTCTAATTTTTCCAAACATTGCGCGAGGGGCAAGTTTATTAAATCATTTGGCGATATAATTTTAATGTATCTGGCATGGCTGATAGAGGCTAAATATTTGGCTAACTCAGTTTTACCGGTACCATTCTCACCTGAGATAAGAAAACGAAAACCTTGCAATCCTTTTTCATCTTCCATTGCTGTCAAGCATTCATGATATTTCTCTTTAATATCTGACATTTCATCACTAAATATG
>JANWKO010000111.1 GCA_025451335.1 Gammaproteobacteria bacterium | reverse complement strand
ATTTTCCTTTTTGGACAATAAACCTCGTTCAGCCGATGTTATTGCTGATGAAGATGATTGTGAAGTCTTAATCATACCTTATTATCAATTAAATAATATCGCACCAATACCTTTTTATAAGAAACTCGGAAAAAAAATCAGTGAAAATATTCGCAAAGGAAATGATGTTATTTTGCAAAATATGATCCAAGAGTTAGAAAAGACTAAATTAATGGCTAATATGGGACGTTTTATTACTTATGTCCTTCTCTTATTGGCATTTTATGATTTAGCTTTAAAAGGATTTAAAGATCTTGCTACTAATCCTTATACAAGCATGTTCGCTAGTACTAGTGTTATTTTTATTTTCACTGTTGTATTAACACTTATGGTACACACAACAGGGCGATCTCTGAAATCTTATGGTGTGAATACCAATAACTGGAAAAAATCAGTAACTGAATCCGTTTTTTTTAGTATTCTTTTCATCATTGCCATCACTGGCATTAAGTGGATTTATTCCTATAAAACTTCGTCACCTTTAATTGATCTACAAGCAATCGTTCCTAACGCTAAATTTGGATAAAAGCAATTTTATCTATGGTACATTTCAGGAGTTGTTATTTATGGAATTTTTTCTATTTTTCAAGAGTTTATTTCGCGAGGTATTTTACAAAGTTCACTGCTTTTTTTTCTTCAATCCAAGCACAGGAAGATTCTAGCTAATCTTATAACGAGCGGAATATTTTCTGCTATGCATATTCATCTCTCTGCGGTTTTGGCTTATGTTGTGTTTATTCCAAGCTTGTTTTGGGGATGGCTTTATAATCGTGAACCTACTTTAATCGGGCCGGTTATTTCGCATCTTATGATTGGAACATGGGCAATTTTTGTATTAGGAATTCAAGGGTTATTAAGTTAATAAACCATTTAAATGATATAATAATTGTATCACTTAAAATGTAAGGTAATTTTTCCAAAAAATTATGGCAAAAATAACCAGTTATCAACGAGTTATCAGAAATTTATTTTCTTTGGCACTGCCAATGATGCTAGCCCAATTGATCATGATTGGGAGTAATTTTTTAACTATGGTTATGTTGGGTAAGTTGGGTAAAGAAGTTCTCGCAGCTAGTGCATTAATTTTTTCAATACGTACTGCGCTATTAATTTCCTTTTCAGCCATATTCTTTGCATTAAGCATATTAATAGGTCATGCCTATGGTGAAAAAGAATATTTGCGCATTGGAAATTTTACGAAGTATGGATGGTTATTAGCAGGTATTATTGTGATACCTGTGATGATAATTTTTTGGAAAATTGATCTCATTTTAAATCTCCTTGGTCAACCCGCACGTTTAACTAAAATAGTGCATAAATTTTTTATAATTAATATTTGGAGTGTTTTTCCATTTATGTTTGCAATTTGCAATCAGCAATTATGTTATGGAACAGGCAAACAAAAAATCGATTTTATTGCTAATATAATTGGTGTTGTAGCACTGTTAGTAAGTTCTTATGCTTTAATTTTTGGTAATTGGGGAATTCCAAAACTTGGTGTTGAAGGGTTGGCTTATGCGCTTAATCTACAGGCATGGGTATATTTTTTATATACTTCTTTAATTATTAGTTTTGATCATTTTTTCAAACAATTTAAATTGTTTTCATTTTATTTTCATCAAAAATGGAATGATTTTGTGAAAATATTGCAAATAGGTTGTCCTATTGCGATTCAAATTGGTGGCGAAATGCTTTCAATTTTTGTATACACAGCTATGATAGGGTGGCTTGGCACAAATTCACTGGCTGCATATCAAGTAATTTCGCAATATTATGTTTTAATCATGGTACCGTTATTTGCATTGGCACAGGCTGGGAGTGTTTTAGTTGGACTTGCTAAAGGTGAGAACAATGAAACAAAGATAAAAATGATTGGCAATACAGTTATCTTTGTTACATTAATTGTTACTTTAATTATTGCTTATTTTTTCATAACTTATCCCCAAATTCTTGCCTCAGCCTATATCGATATAAAAAATCCAATATATGAAGAAACACTTCATTATATTATTTTATTATTTGTCATTTGCGCTTTTTTACAAATTTTTGATGCGTTAAGAAATATATTAACTGGATTGCTTCGCGGTTTATTTGATGCAAAATTTCCAATGCTTGTAGGTCTAGCCGTTATTTGGTTAATAGGAATACCAGGGGCATATATATTAGCTTTTCCTTTACATCTTGGCGTTATTGGCGTTGTGATTGGTTCTACAGTTGGAATGGTTTTTGGAATGATTATATTGTTTTATAGATGGGAACGTATGACAAAAAATTATTTTAAACTTAAAGGGTTTAAAAGATGAATTATTAACTTCTTATAAACAAATAAATTGCTGTAATAATAAGTACAACAGAAAAAATACGTTGCAAAGTATTAGGTGAAAACCAAATCGCAATTCGAGTTCCAATTGGAGCAAATAATAGGCTAGTTATAGCAACAGGTAAAACGGCCGGCCAATAGACAAATCCCGTTGTTCCATGAGGTATGTTAGGTATATTTGTTGTAGTTAATCCAGTGTAAATAAGACTAATTGTGCCAATTATTGCTAGTATCAATCCACAAATTGACGAAGTGGCTGTGGCTTTTTGCATTATTTTCTTAATAAAGCCATGTAAATAGAAAAAGAATATCAACTGTTGATTATTTTATATTGTATTGTTTATTTAAGAAATATATTATTTACAATGAAGTAATCATAGCTTATTTGTAAAAACAATGGCATTCAAATGTAGGAAACAAAAGTATGCATCTTGATCCTGTTATTTTGTCGCGGTTACAGTTTGCTTGGGTTATTGCTTTTCATATTTTGTTACCAGCTTTCACTGTTGGTCTCGCTTCCTTTATTGCTGTTTTGGAAGGCATTCATTTTATAACTAAACGCGAAATTTATTTACGCATGTCAGTGTTTTGGACAAAAATATTTGCGATATCCTTTGGAATGGGTGTGGTATCTGGAATAGTTATGCCATTTCAACTTGGTACAAATTGGAGTCGTTATGCGGATGCGACGGCAAATATACTTTCACCGCTCTTAGGGTATGAAGGGTTAACTGCTTTTTTTCTGGAAGCATCTTTTCTAGGTGTGCTTTTATTTGGCCGCAATCTCGTTCCACGTTGGGCCCATTTTATAGCGGCTTTAATGGTTGCCTTCGGTACACTCCTTTCTACGTTTTGGATTTTATCGGCAAATAGTTGGATGCAAACACCAGCGGGTTATAAAATTTTGGATGGATTATTCTATCCAGTTGATTGGTTAGCCATTATTTTTAATCCTTCTTTTCCTTATCGATTTGCTCATAATGTTGTGGCATTTTATATAACGACAGGCTTTGTAGTAATTGCTGTTGCAGCTTATTTTATTCGCAAAAATGTATTTGTTGAAGAAAGTCGCGTGATGTTTTCAATGACTTTTTGGCTGTTAAGCATTCTCGTACCGATTCAGATAATTTTAGGTGATTTGCATGGACTCAATACTTTTAAATATCAGCCAGCAAAATTAGCAGCTATTGAAGCTCACTGGAATCCTGAAAAACGAGCGCCACTCACTTTATTTGCTATACCTGATCAAAAAAATGAAATGAACCACGCTGCTATTGAAATTCCATTAATAGGTAGCATCATTCTTACGCATGAATTTGACGGTGAAGTTCCTGGGCTCAAACAATGGCCTGCTGATCAGCGAGCCCCTGTTGCGATACCATTTTTTGCATTTCGCATCATGGTTGGTCTTGGCGTCATTATGTTATTAGTAATAATCTCGAGTTTGTGGCTACGTATTCGTCATCGCCTATTTGATTCCGTGTGGTTTTTAATGGTATGTCAATATTTGGCACCGATTGGTTTTTTAACCGTTCTTGCAGGTTGGGTAACAACAGAAGTAGGGCGGCAACCCTGGACTGTTTATGGTTTGTTAAAAACGACCAATTCTGTAAGCCCTTCTTTAACAGGTACTGATGTTATTCTTTCAATGATTGGTTATATGATAGTTTATCTTATTATCTTTCCATTCGGCATTATTTTAATGACCCGGATCGTTCGGAAAGGACCTTCTACAACAATAAAAGAAGAACTTATTGAAGGTGGGCAACCTAGTAAACCAATTGTTACACCGCCGGAGTACACACATGATAACTCTTGATTTTGTACCTTTATGGACTTTGATTCTTGGCATTGCTGTATTTTTCTATGTTTTATTAGATGGATTTGACCTTGGGGTTGGAATTCTTTATGGATTTGGCCCTGATCGTACCTCACGTATTTTGATGATGAATTCAATTTCTCCTGTTTGGGATGGCAATGAAACGTGGCTGATTCTCGGAAGCGTAGGATTACTAGCTGCATTTCCTTTAGCATTTGCCATATTTATTCCGGCTGTATATTTTCCAATACTAGTTATGTTGTTGGCGTTGATATTTCGGGGAGTCGCTTTTGAATTTCATTTTAGAGATGCTTCTCATGTTACATTTTGGGATCGAGCATTTAGCTTTGGCTCGCTTATTGCAACCTTTGCTCAAGGAATCGTTTTAGGTGCTTTTATACAAGGAGTGGATGTGGATGGGCGCAAATTTGTAGGAAGTTCCTTTGATTGTTTTACTCCATTTTCTCTTTTTACTGGCTTAGCACTTATTTTTGGCTATAGTTTATTGGGTGCTGGTTGGTTAATTTTAAAAACGGAAGGTGAGCTGCAAGCACGTGCGCGTCGCCAAGGTCTATGGTGTTTTATCGCTGTTTTGATTGCGATTGTTGTCATTTCACTTTGGACACCGATTATGGATTCGACCATCCGACAACGTTGGTTTTCCTGGCCAAACATCGCTTATTTTTCGCCAATTCCAATTATTACATTGGCAATTGCAGTTTTTGAATGGCGAGCATTATTGAATGAACGTTCAGAAATCGCTCCCTTCATCGGTGCGATTGGTTTATTTTTTCTGTCTTATATAGGTATTGCTGTCAGTCTTTATCCTATGATTGTTCCAGGTCATTTTACTTTGTGGCAAGCAGCATCATCACCGGATACCCAAGCGTTTTTAGTTGTAGGAACTTTATTTTTGTTACCTATTATTCTTATGTATAGCGCTTGGTCTTATTGGGTTTTTCGTGGAAAAGTGAATGCTGATATAGGATATCATTGAAAATTCTTAAGGGTAATGGCGTGGAACAATTATGCAACTCAAGGATGATGTTTGCGATAAAAAGTTTCACAGCTGGTATGCTGGCTTTATATACAGCATTTTATCTTGATTTGGAACGACCATTTTGGGCTCTCATTAGCGCATATATTGTTTCACAACCTTTGGCGGGCGCAGTGCGCTCTAAAGCAGTGTATCGGATTTTTGGTAGTTTTGTTGGGTTGACGGCATCAATTGCTTTTGTTCCAAATTTTGTGAATGAACCCTTATTACTTTCCATTATTTTGTCGCTTTGGGTCAGTGTTTGCCTTTTTTTTTCTGTTCTTGATAGAACACCTCGTAGCTATGTTTTGCTGCTTGCAGGTTATACAGTAAGTATTATTGGGTTTCCAAGTGTGAGTTCGCCTAATAATATTTTTTATGTATCCCTGGCGCGCTTTGAAGAAATTACTCTTGGCATTATTTTCGCAACAATAATACATAGTATAGTTTTTCCTCTTTCAGTTTCTGCTGTTTTTTTGCAGCAGTTAAGCATGTGGTGGAACAATGCAAAGAAATTGCTGCAAGAAATGCAATTAAAACAATCAAGAAAATTTGCATTTGATTGGCAAAATATGGCAGCAGAAATTTCGCAACTTTACATTCTTTCCAGGCATTTTGACTTTGATGTGGATAATCTAGGTAATGCCTCAGTTATTTCAGCGCTGGATGAACGCATGGTATTATTGCTTGCGATGCTTTGTGTTATATCGAATAATAGCCAAGATAAAAAGTTATCGGATAGTTCACAAGTAATAACAAGCGAAATTAAATTATTCCTTGTAATAGAAAAAAATGAAAATCAACAACTTTTACCTGAAATTGTTGCCAATTCCAGTTGGCAAGATATTTTAAAATGGAGAAATTTCTTTAATGTAAAAAAATTGAAACAAATTTACGATGAACTTATTGAATTACAAAATTACCTATTTTCCTCAGATAAAAAAGTTTCACTTTCTGTCAATTCTCAATCATCACTATTAATTCATCGGCCATTGCATAAAGACTATAGAAGTGCTTTATTTTCTGCGATTGCTTCATTTGTAGCAATTATGTCAGTATGTATTTTTTGGATTGCTGTAGCTTGGCCAGAAGGCAGTTATGCAGCTCAACTTGCAGCAATTGCTTGTTGCTTTTTCGCAAGCCAAATGAACCCAGGGATTTTCGTAGTACGTTTTATTATTATTGTGATTCTTACAATTCCAATAGCAGCTTTTTATGCATTTGCTGTCCTGACACGTGTCGATGGTTTTTTCATGTTGATGATTGTGTTGGCACCTTATTATTTGATAGCGGGTTTTTTTATGGCAACACCGCGTTTTTCTGGTGCAGGAATCGCTGCAATATTGGCTTTGGCGAATTTAGTTTTACTTCAAGATAAATATAATTTTGAATTTGCGAATTTTCTAAATGTAAGTACCGCTTTGTTAATTGGTATGGGCTCGGCTGCTTTTTTTAATTATATATTTCGGTCGCCTAAAGAAACAAAATTTATTAAGTATTTACTTTCATCTATTAAAACTGATCTTGTGGCTATTTCATCTGGCTCTGATAAACAAACGAATTTTATTTTTCGTACAGAAGATAGATTAGGGTTATTTGCTCCCCTTTTAAGACATTCATCCAAAAAATACTCATATCTAATAGAAGGGTTTAAGAGTTTAAGCATTGGCATGGATGTAATAAATTTGGAAAAAGCCATAATTCAATTACCGAGTCATATAACAAAAGCAATACGTCAGATTCTGAATAAATTAGCTAGCTCACTTAAAGCAAATAAAATTTCAATTGAGCTTTTACAACAAATTGATTTTGTATTATCTGATTTGACTGCATTATCTGACACTGAGGCTCGAGATTATGCCTTGTTAGGACTGAGTGGGCTGCGACAAGATTTATTTCCAGATGCATCGCCTTATCAACCGAGCGGAGATAGCATATGATAGGTGAAATCAATTTTGGTGGCGTTTTTGTTCCATCAATAGTAATCTGGTGTTGTATATCTTTGATTTTGTTACTTTTAATTAAACGTATATTGGCTTATTTTGGTTTTTATCGATACCTTTGGCATCAAGTTTTGTTTAATTTTTGTATTTTTGTAATTTTATTGGGCGGTATAGTTTTCTTGGTGAATTTAGCTTAAGAATTTAAGATGAGAATTCAATCTTTAGAAAAATTTATAGCGACCTTTCCCCGTTACTTTATAACTTTATTAACGGTTATTATTGCTATTGTAGTGTTATGGTGGTTGTGGAACTATTATCAAATTGAACCTTGGACCAGAGATGCTCGCTTACGAGCTGATGTGGTTAAGGTCGCACCCGATGTCTCAGGCTTGGTAACCATGACTTTCGTTAGAGACAATCAACCTGTAAAATGTGGACAAAAACTCTTTGCAATTGATCAAGATCGTTTTTTACTAGCTTTAGAGAATGCAAAAGCACAAGTTATTAGAGATCAATCTGCTCTAGATGAAAATATAAGAGAAGATAATCGAAATCAAAATCTTGGTAAATTAGTCGCTAAGGAAGCTCGCGAGCAATCTCTATCTCGCACAATACAGTTGCGAGCGAATCTCAATCAAGCAATTGTAAATTTAAATCTTGCAAAACTTAATCTTACTCGGTCAATTGTGATCGCACCTGTCAACGGCATTGTAACCAATTTTGAATTGCAACCAGGAAACTACGTATCAACAGGCCAACAAGCATTGGCAATAGTTGATACCGATACGTTACGTGTTGAAGGTTATTTTGAAGAAACTAAAATTCCTCACATTCATATAAATGACCGAGTTATTATTTATTTAATGGGAGAGAAAAAGGCGATCTGTGGCCATGTAGAAAGTATTGCTGCCGGTATCGTGGATCGTGAAAGAGACACAAGTTCTAATCAATTGGCTAACATCAATCCCACTTTTAATTGGGTTCGTCTCGCACAGCGTATTCCTGTTCGCATTGTTTTAGATAATGTTCCCAAAAATATTCGTCTTATCGCTGGTCGAACTGCTACAGTTAAAATTGTAGAAGATAGTAATAAGGCAAAGCAAAAATGTTAAAATTGAAAAGCTTCGTTTTTGTGATGTTTTTCTTTTTGATCGGCTGTAAAGTTGGTCCTAATTATCATATGCCAAATCAAGCTATATTTAAAAAACCAACAGCAAATAACACTTTTATTAGTAAGAATAAAAAATTCTTTTCTGAAAATACCGCCCCAAATAAATGGTGGAAGCTTTATAATGATCCCATGCTTAACAAGTTAATCGAAGAAGCTCTTTGTGCTAATACGGATTTGAGGGTCGCGGTAGCAAATCTTGCACGAGCTAATGCTGAATTTAAAGCAGCAAAATCGGTGTTTTATCCCTCTACTAACATACATACAGCCTATTCGAATTATCATGTATCTGCAGAAACTTTCGTATTCAAAAAGCCAATACCCTCATTGCCTTTTGTTAATTATCTAGAGGCAGGTAGCGGAATCATTTTACCATTGGATTTTTTTGGAAAAATCCGCAGAGGGATAGAAGCATCTATTGCTAATCAAGAAGCAGTTCAAGCAGCACGAGATCTGGCATTAATTACAGTTGTTGCGGAAACAACTTCAGCATACACCGACATTTGTGCAGCTGGCTATCAACTAACAGTTGCTGAGCATCTATTAAAGTTACAAAAAGAAACGACTCATTTAACTAAGCGCTTGGAAAAAGATGGTCGTGGTACTGAGCTTGATGTTTCTCGTTCCATGAGTGAATTAGAACAAATAAAAGCAACAATACCAAGTTTAAAAGCAAGTAAAAAAAATGCATTTTTGCGTTTAGCATTTTTAACGGGGCACACACCGGGTGAGCTTAATCAAAATATAATGAATTGCAAAAAAATACCTAAGATACACAAATTAATCCCAATTGGAGATGGAGCTTCTTTATTACGCCGTCGTCCTGATATACGAGAGGCAGAGCGCAATCTTGTTATATCAACTGCTAAAATTGGAATTGCAACTGCTGATCTTTATCCTGATATTAGTCTAGGTATGTTAGCTGGTACGTTAGGGCATTGGTATGATGCAACAAAACTTGGTGCCTTTGTATGGAATACAGGACCTCTCATTAAATGGACATTTCCTAATACAAGCATTATACGCGCGCAGATCGCACAAGCCAAAGCTGATGCGCTAGCTGATTTTGCAAAATTTGATAGTGCTGTCTTGACTGCTCTTAAAGAAGTAGAAACTAACTTAACCACTTATTCTCATGATATAGCTCAATATCATGATTTAAAATTGGCGCAAGAACAAAGTCATAAAGCATTTCTTCAAGCTAAGACTCTTTACTTGAATGGACGCGAAGGATATTTAAGTACCCTAGAAGCTGAAATGACCCTAACGAATGTTTCGGTCTCATTAGCAAATGCAGAGAGTAGGCTGATCACTGATCAAATCAATCTATTTCTTTCATTAGGTGGTGGTTGGTGCTGAATAATCTTAAAAGGTTTAATTAATACAGGAATAATAGTCCTAATTTTATCTATTTTGGTGTAGAATACACCGCTATTTACGTTTCTGGCAATTTATCAGATCGGGTGAATAGATTGAGTATTTTAGTTTAGGTATATTTTGTTGGTTACAATAAATAGCACCTTATATTTTTAATTAGGAGAACATCAGAGTGAAGAAAGCGAAAAAAGCGAAAAAAGCAACAAAAGCAATTAAATCAACCAAAGCATCTAAATCAGCAAAGAAAAGTAAATCTATGGGAAAAAAGCTAGTCAAAAAAACAAAATCTAAAAAAGCAGTTTCAAAAAGTAAAACAAAAAAAGTTTCTTTTATTCCCAAAGGATACAACTATATTACACCTTATTTGATTATTGACGATGCACGTTCTGCTATTGAATTTTATAAGAAGGTTTTTGGTGCAAAAGAAAAAATGCGTATGGAAAATAATGGCCGAATTGCTCATGCTGAAATGCAAATTGGTGACACAAGAATCATGTTAGCGGATGAAAGCCCAGAAATGAATGCCTATAGTCCGCAAAAAATGGGTGGATCACCAGTAATTATACATTTATATATTAAAAATGTAGATGAAACTGTTGATCGAGCGCTATCTTTAGGAGCAAACCTAAAACGTCCAGCACAAGATATGTTTTATGGTGATCGTTCCGCTTCTATAGAAGATCCTTATGGACATACATGGTCTTTAGCAACTCATATTGAAGATGTCACACCTGCCAAGGTGAAAAAGCGAGCTGCTGAGGTTTTTGGTAATATGGAATAGTTTTTTTGTAGCAAGTCATGGAGGAAAGTCAATCCTCCCTGACTGCTAAAATATATATAATTCGACTTAATTGGAAATTCTTAAAAAGAATTATATCCGTTTTGAAAAGTCGCTAAAATTTATCAAATCATGATAAATCAGATGAAAATTTAAAAGTAATTCTATTTTCTCCTTTTTGATTTTTTAGAATTTGTTCACTAAATTGATTTTTCGTATATTCCTTGATAATTGAAAGCCAAAAATTATAGGCAATCTCATTACCTGGTAATACCATGACTTCCCAAGTTCCCTTAAATTTATCGAAGCATTGAAAAGCGACTTGTCTCCCAAACCCTTTTCGTTTGTATGTGCGCAAAACAAAAAATTGTGCCATATTAAAATTGGCTGAAGGATCGATGCTTTCTTTATCCACTATCGCAAATCCTGCCAATTCTCCTTTATAGCGGATAAAATATGGAAATGAATCTTTATCTATAAAATATTTTTTAAAATCAATTCCGACACCGTACAATCCATCATCTTCCATTTCCCAGCCCGGTTCATCGCCAAAGAATTCACTGATATCATAAGCATAAAATCGTGCTAGATTGAAAAGAGTGGGATAATTATCTAGCGTGGCTGGAACAAGTTTAACATCGTTATCATTTATTTTGGATTTGGTTGCTACTGACTTTTGAAGTGGCTTAAGCATATAAACCATTAAATTATCTGGACCATAGGTATAGAGTTCAAACAAAGGTTGAAAACCAGATTTTTTATAAAATTGAAATGTGTTTGAGTAATGTGGATCCGCTTGTTTGGGACTTAATGTTTCAACCGTTAGAGAAGAACAACCATTCTTAACGCAATGATCCATAACAGCTGTTAATAATTGTTTACCGATACCTTTAGCATGATAATCTTTTTTAACGGCCATCCAATAAATGTTTGCATTATTAGGATGTGGAAATTCTAGTGTGAGCATACCAACATAGTCATTATCTAAACGGGCGGCAAATGATGTTTTATCTTGCATACCTTGCTCATATCGTTTATTGGCATCTGGTATGCCAAACCATTCAGGAAGTGTAGCCGTTATAGAACGACAAACATTTTTAGCTATATCTGATGTGATTAATTTGATTTCTAGGTTGTTCATTTATTTTCCACCAATTCTCTGTTTTTTTGGATTGTTTTGATTACAACTGTTTCTAAAGGGATCTAGAATAAAGAAAACTCCAATTCATTAGCTATTTTAAATAGTTAGCGTAATGTAAATGAAGTAATCATAATTCTTGTCAAAACATGTGTTAAAATCCGAAGTCATTTTGATTTATCTAAGAGATTGATCATGCAGCATATCATAACTTTTAAGAATTTATTACTCGAAGATTGCAATATTTTGCATAAATGGCTTCAAGAAGCTCATGTACGAGAATTTTGGGATGATGGGGATCGCACTGTAGAGCAAGTTAAAAGACATTATTTTCAAAACGATGAAACAAAGCGATCTGTCTTTTTAATTGATGGAGAAATCGCTGGTTATATACAATCTTATTCGGTTGATTCACAGCACGAATATTATCAATTCATTTCAAGAAATCAAAAAACGATTGGTGTAGATTTTTTTATAGGGAATACTAAATTTCTTGGGCAAGGTTTTGCAAATATCCTATTAGGAAAATTCATTGAATTATACTGTTTAGATGCCGAACAAATTTTGGTGGACCCTTACGTAAGGAATTTTAAATCAATTCATATCTATCAAAAATACGGTTTTATAAAAATATATGAATGCATTGTTAAAGACAAATTACATTGGATAATGCTTTCCACTCCTCATTTTAAAATAAATATCCGTGAACTTCATGAATCTGATTTTGATGATCTACAGCGTCATTTTGGATCAGATACTCCTTATAACAGAACAATAGAATTATGGAAAAAATAT
>JANWKO010000110.1 GCA_025451335.1 Gammaproteobacteria bacterium | reverse complement strand
TATCTTGAAGCGATGAAAACTTATCCAGATCAATTGAGTGCATTATCAAATCCTCATGTTCATCTATATATTGATGATGGACGAAGTTGGCTTAAAAAGCATGAAAATAATCAATATGATTTGATTGTGATGAATACCACGTTTCATTGGCGAGCGTATTCATCGAACTTGCTTTCACAAGAATTTTTAACTTTAATTAAACAGCATATGAATTCTCATGCTGTATTGGCTTACAATAGTACAAGTTCACCTGAAGTTTTCAAAACAGCCGTTCAAATTTTTCCTCATGCTTACTTGTATGAAAATTTTGTAATAGCCGCTGATTATGACTGGCGTTCAAAGTTGCAAGAAAAAGATGCTATGAAAAAATTATATGCACTTTCTTTGGATGAAAAACCATTATTTCCTTATGGTAGCGAGAAGAAAATACAAGAATTCTTACAAGAAAAAATAGTTTCTTTGCCATCACTAGAAGCCCATCTGAAAACCAAAGGACGGCCTGTTGAAATAATTACTGATAAAAATGTCATCACTGAATATAAATATGGGAAATCACTTGCGAAATAATACAAAGCCAACCGCAACCTCATGTTGCTCACCCAATTGAGCTTAGGGATGAAGGTTGTGTCATTATGTAAATAATGGATACATTGCTTAATAATAGCACAGAGCAGAGTGGCTGTTGACTTTTCGCCGAGCTGGGCTGAGAATCTGCCTCAGAATGGGTTTTTATTATAATTTCTACTAGGGGTGATTATGTTGCAATTTTTATCGCGTTTATCAATTGTTAGTTTTTTAGTATTAGGTTTTTCAGTTTCTGCACAAGCCGCTTTACCTAATATTTTTGTTTCGTTTGTTACACCACCGGAGCGTGAAGTTATTGTTGCTCCTCAAGGCTTCCAACGTTGTTACGAAGTTGAATCCGTAGTCAATGGTGGTGTATGGATTAATAAACACCGTGTGTGTGAATATCAAAATGCCCCTTATGGTGGTATGTGGGTAGCAGGACATTGGGAATGCGCAAAATTCAAACATCATGAACCTGTTTGCAAACGCTGGGTGTGGGTTCCAAGTCGTTGGATAAAGGAACATGGTCATCACCATCATCACCACCATTCTGGTAATGGTTGGGGTACGAATGCGCCAGCTAATAATGTGAGTGGTTGGAATTCAAATGCTGGTACCAATGTTAGTACAACAGTGCAAACTGCGGGAACACCACCAGCAGCACAAGGATGGGGTGCATCAGCTCCTGCTCCTCAGCCAGCTCCTGTTCCTGCGCCACAACCTTCAGCAGGAGGTTGGAATTCCAATTCTAGTCCTAGCGCCGGTTCAAGCCTAGGTTCAAGTACAGGAACTCAAGTGTCTGTTTCAAGTGATTCCAGTGCGCCTGTGGGACAAGGTGGTTGGCACTAGAGTTCTGTTGATATTTCTACGTTCGGCAGTGGGTCCGTTTCACTGCCGAATAAAATAATTTCTTTATGCTGCTGCCCCTTTATTGTGATTAGTATTGTCTGACAGAAGGATTTTTAGCCCTTTTTCATTAACAAGATTAAGTAATCTTAAAGATGTGCCTCTTGGATGTTTTTCCCCTTGCTCCCACTGTCTTACTGTAGATAAAGTCGTATTTAAAAATTTAGCAAAAACAGGCTGACTAACTTTTTCACGTAGTCGAATTTTTTTAATTTGACTTGCAGAAAGGTCTTTTACAGGCGGTAAACATAACTCATCAAATTCTCGCATAGTGGTAGCATCGATGATATGGGCATCATATTACCCTTTTGCTGTTTCATGAACAACTTCTAAAATACTTGGATGTTTCTCTTTTTTTGCTCTACTCATGGCTAACCTCGAATAAATCTCCGTTGATAATCGTTTCTTTTAACTTACTAACAGGCGAATCTAATAGATTTCGAGCTAATTTTTTAAGTCCCTTCTCTTTGAAACGGCATGGGAAAATAGATTAGATCCTTATTTAGCAGCAGTAGGCATCGAAAAAGAAACAGGTAAAATCATTGCTAGTTATTGTTTTCCCGGCTTAATGTTTGTTCATGCACCTGAAGCTAAATTAGAACAAAAGAAGTAAAAAAGTTTGAAAAAAAACTTAATAGTCCAGTTGCCACTCCTTTTATGTTATATCCGCCTACATTAAAAAGCTAAACTGCAAGCGGCACATTCTTTCATTTCAACCTAAAGTTGAACCCATGAATAATACCAAATGCCGACAATAGCCATAAGATTACCACTATAACTACGACTAAATTTAAAATGGTTTTGATGGGTCCTGCCATTGGTATAAAAGAATTAATTAACCATAAGATAACACCAACGACGATGAGAACAAGAACAATAGATACTAATGACATAATTAAATCCTTTTAATATTGTTAATTGATACTAAAATACATTTAAAGGTTTTGTCAATCATTCTCAAAATTCGACCTAATAAGAAATTGAATAGACTGTGAATTGGATTTTCTACTCGTGTGGGAGTTCTTAAAAAACTGAAAGATTTCTTTTTTGGTTTTTTTTGTTTACTATCAACAAAATGGGATTAGTGTTTAATTTATAATTGCATGGAGTTCGCAGAGATAGCATGTACTCTCCTGAACCTTTTGATCAAGATCATAAAATAGACACAGGTCAGCTACAACCTGAATCAAAAAAAAACGATCATCGTCGTTTTTTTCGAAAAACACCTATTTTGTTAATTATATTAGCAGTGCTCCTTCTTATTATTCTTATTCAACATTGGCCGTTTGGAAAACATAAGGCTCCTACTCCGCGAATTCCAGTTGTAGCGGAATCTGCAAAAAAAATGGACGTTCCTGTTTATTTATCCGAGCTAGGTACTGTCACGCCTGTTTATACTGTTACGGTTAGAACTCAAATTAATGGTCAGTTATTGCAAGTGTTATACCATGAAGGCCAATTAGTTAAAAAAGGCGATCTTTTGGCCGAGATAGATCCTCGACCCTATCAAGCACAATTAACACAATTCGAAGGTCAATTGAAACGTGATCAAGCATTACTTGATAATGCGAATATTGATTTAAAACGTTATCAAATACTATGGAAGCAAGATTCAGTCGCACAACAAACCCTCGCAACACAAGCATCATTAGTTAAACAATACGAAGGGGCGGTCAAAATTGATGAAGGGCAAATTCAAGCGACCAAAGTTAATTTAATATATTGTGAAATTACTTCGCCTGTCGATGGACGCATTGGCTTACGCCTAGTTGATCCCGGAAATTTTGTACAAACTTCAGATACAACAGGTATTGCAGTTATTGCTACGTTACAACCCATTACTGTTATTTTTTCTATACCCGAAGATAGTATTCCTGATGTGCTAGATCAAATTAATGCTGGAAAGGCTTTGACTGTAAAAGCCTATGATCGCCAACAGAATAAGTTATTAGCGACAGGCAGTTTATTAACGATAGATAATCAAATTGATACTACAACGGGGATGGTTAAATTAAGGGCTCAATTCGAAAATAAGGATAATCAACTCTTCCCTAATCAATTTGTCAATGCGGTATTGCTGGTCAAAACTTTAAATAATGTAACGGTGGTGTCCAGTGCTGCGGTTCAAAATGGTGCGTCTGGTACTTTTGTGTATCTCATTAATAAAAATCAAACAGTGAGTATAAAACCCGTCGTTGTTGGTGTGACAAATGGGAATAACACGGTGATTAAATCAGGTGTGACTCCTGGGCAATTAGTTGTGACACAAGGAGCAGATAAGTTAACAGAAGGGAGCTTAGTCAGCATTGCGAATGCAGATAAAAAACGGCGCGTGAACACATGAATCCATCTCGACCTTTTATAAGTCGACCTATTGCCACTTCTTTGATAATGATTGCCATTTTGTTTTCTGGATTATTTGCTTATCAACTTTTACCTGTGTCATCTTTGCCAGAAGTTGATTACCCAACGATACAAGTTTCCACTTTTTATCCAGGATCAAGTCCCGAGGTGACCGCATCATCTATTACTGCGCCACTTGAACGTCAATTTGGGCAAATGCCGGGTTTGAGCCAAATGACTTCATCAAGTTCGACTGGCGCATCCGTTATTACCTTACAATTTAGTTTAGATCTCAGTCTCGATGTCGCTGAACAAGAGGTTCAAGAAGCGATTAATGCAGCAGCAACGTTTTTACCGACAGATCTTCCCGTTCCACCTGTTTATAGTAAAGTGAATCCAGCGGATACGCCAATTCTTACTCTTGCTCTAACTTCTAAAACATTACCCTTATCGCAAATTGAAGATTTTGCTGATACTAGGCTCTCACAAAAAATATCGCAAGTATCAGGAGTCGGGTTGGTGACAATTAGCGGTGGCCAACGTCCTGCTGTGCGAGTTCAAGTGAATCCTGATGCACTGGCATCATATGGTTTGAATTTAGAAGATGTGCGTTCAACACTTGTAGCAGCGAATGTTAATGCAGCAAAAGGTAGTTTCGATGGCCCGCAACTCTCATATATTATCAACTCGAATGATCAGTTATTTAAAAGTAAAGATTATCGACCATTGATTATTACCTATAAAAATGGTGCACCGATTCGCATATCTGATATTTCAAATGTAATAGATGGTATAGAAAATACAAGATTAGCTGCATGGGTGAATACCAAACCTGCTGTGATTATGAACGTGCAGCGTCAACCGGGCTCCAATGTCATTGCTGTAGCAGACCGAGTAAAAACGTTATTATCTCAACTTCGTACGATCTTGCCATCAGCAATAAATGTCTCTGTCTTAACAGACCGTACAGTCACTATCCGCGCTTCAGTAACGGATGTGCAATTTGAATTGATGCTGTCTGTGGCATTAGTTGTGCTAGTTATATTTTTATTTTTACGTAATCTTCCAGCCACATTGATTCCTAGTGTTTCTGTTCCTATCTCGCTAATTGGTACGTTTGGAGCGATGTATTTGTTTGGTTTTAGTCTTAATAATTTAACGTTAATGGCTCTCACGATTGCCGCAGGATTTGTTGTAGATGATGCTATTGTCATGATTGAAAATATTTCTCGCTATACAGAAAAAGGTGAAAATTCGAAGGAAGCTGCTTTAAAAGGGTCAGAGCAAATCGGTTTTACAATCATGTCACTCACCGTGTCACTCATTGGAGTTTTGATACCACTGTTATTTATGACAGAATTGATTGGACGTTTATTTCGTGAGTTTGCCATTACATTAGCAGTAACCATTTTAATTTCAGCTTTTGTTTCACTGACTTTGACTCCTATGCTTTGTGCGCGATTGTTGCGACATCGTAAACCGAGTGAAATGAGTCGTTTTGAAAAGAAAACCGGAAAAATATTGGATAAAATAATAGATCGATATGGTAAAGCATTAGATTGGATTTTGCGACATCAACCATTGACTTTGATGATTGCGATTATTACTTTGTTTTTTACTTTGCTTCTATTCTATTTTATTCCAAAAGGTTTTTTTCCCACACAAGATACGGGCGTGATTCAAGGTATTTCAGATGCTTCTCAATCAATTTCTTTCCCTGCTATGGTTGATCGACAGCAAGCATTAGCAAAAGTTGTTTTAAACGATCCCGCAGTGGAGAATTTGTCTTCCTTCATTGGCATTGATGGCGTGAATACAACATTAAATAGCGGACGCATGTTAATTACCTTGAAGCCAATTTCTAAACGCGATGCAAGTGCGAGTGAAGTGATTCGCCGCTTACAGCCCAAATTAGCTCAAGTTCCCGGAGCTTCGCTTTATTTGCAACCTGTGCAAGATATCACGATTGATGATCGTGTAACGCGAACACAATATCAATACAGCATAGGTTCAGCAGATGCGGCAGAAGTGTCTAAATGGACAAAATTAATGGTTGATAAATTACGTACAATTTCTTCATTACAAGATGTGGTAAGTGATCAACAAAATTTAGGTTTGCAAACAAAAATTAACATTGATCGAGATACAGCATCTCGACTCGGAATAACAGCCCAACTAATTGACGAAACTTTGTATGATGCATTTGGGCAGCGCCAAGTGTCAACAATTTTTACGCAAAGCAATCAGTATCGAGTGGTGTTGGAAGCTTTGCCAAAATTACAAATGGATCCTAATTCTTTAAATAATATTTACATTAATTCTTCCGTCAATGCTCGTCCCATTCCATTACGTGTCTTTACACAAGTTTCTCAAGGAACGGGACCTTTAGTGATAAATCGGCAGGGTCAATTTCCTGTATCAACCATATCTTTTAATCTTGCTCCTGGTGCTGTTTTAGGTGATGCAGTTCGGGCTATTAACCAAGCAAAACAAGATTTAAATATTCCTCCAAGCATTGATGCTGATTTTGAAGGATCAGCCAAAGTATTTCAAAGCTCTTTAAGTAATGAAGGTTGGTTGATGTTAGCTGCCATTCTGGTTGTTTACATTGTATTGGGAGTTTTGTACGAAAGTTACATTCATCCGGTTACGATTTTATCAACACTACCCTCAGCGTGTGTTGGTGCATTAATTGCTTTATTCCTAGCAGGGGATGAATTAACTGTCATTGCTGTTATAGGCATTATTTTATTAATTGGAATTGTCATGAAAAATGCAATTTTGATGATCGATTTTGCTTTAGAACAAGAACGAAAATATGGAAAAACCCCACGTGATGCAATTTATGAGGCTTGTTTATTACGTTTTCGTCCTATTTTAATGACTACGATGGCGGCAATGTTGGGTGCGGTGCCTTTGGCTTTTGGTTGGGGGATGGGTGCAGAATTACGCCATCCTTTGGGCATTGCAATCATTGGTGGTTTAGCAGTTAGTCAATTGTTAACTCTCTTTACGACGCCAGTCATTTATTTAGCTTTTGACAGAGCAGCACGCGAATTTAAGACTTGGCGTTTGCGTTGGTTTGTATCTCCTAAACCGACAGAGGAACAATCATGAATTTGTCAAAGCCATTCATAAAACGTCCAATTGCAACAACACTGTTGGCCATTGGGGTGGCTTTGGCTGGTTTGATAGCTTTTAATTTGCTCCCCGTAGCGCCATTGCCACAAATTGATTTTCCGACGATTAATGTACAAGCTTCATTGCCTGGAGCGAGTCCTGAAAACACGGCGACATCCATTGCTACTCCTCTGGAACGTCAAATTGGTGTCATTGCCGGTATTACAGAAATAACTTCTTCCAGTATTTTAGGCGCATCGCGTATTATTGTTCAATTTGATTTATCTCGTAATATTGATGGTGCAGCACGCGATATTCAAGCTGCTATTAACGCTGCACGCACTTATTTACCCACTAATTTACCGAGTAATCCTACTTATCGTAAAGTTAATCCTGCTGATTCGCCAATTATGGTTTTAGCACTGACCTCAGACACTTATACGCCCGGTCAAATGTATGATGCAGCATCGACTGTTTTAGCGCAAAAATTATCGCAAGTTGATGGAGTAGGGCAGGTTACAGTAGGGGGCAGTTCATTACCTGCGGTGCGTGTTGAGCTAAATCCAAATGCTTTGAATAATTATGGGATAGGATTACAAACAGTTAGCACTTTGTTAGCTTCACAAAATGTTAATCGACCAAAAGGCCAATTATCGCAAGAATCAATATCTTCAAACATTGTTACCAATGATCAACTCTTGAAAGCTTATTTATATCGACCTTTGATTGTGGTTTATCGTAACGGATTGCCCGTAAGATTATCAGATGTAGCTGAAGTTAATGACTCTGTTCAGGATCTTCGTAACGCTGGATATTCAAACTCAAAACCTGCTGTAGTATTAATTATCTTTAAACAACCCGGAGCGAACGTCATCGATACAGTCGATCGATTGAATAAGGTGATGCCTTTTCTTCAAACTTCGATTCCTGCTGCAATGAATATAAATGTCGTTATGGATCGTACGACAACAATACGAGCATCATTACATGATGTTGAGTTGACATTATTTATTGCTATTTTGCTTGTGGTTTTTGTGGTTTATTTATTTTTGCGTCGTGTCAGAATTATGATTATTCCTAGTATAGCAATGACGCTCTCTTTGTTGGGTACTTTCGCGATAATGCGTTTATGCAATTTTAGCTTAGATAATTTATCTTTGATGGCTTTGACGATTTCAACTGGATTTGTAGTTGATGATGCCATTGTTGTTTTAGAAAACATTACACGACATGTCGAATCAGGTATGAAATCGATGGAGGCAGCACTGAAAGGCGCGCAAGAAGTCGGTTTTACTGTGATGTCTATGAGTTTATCATTGATAGCGGTATTTACACCTATTTTATTTATGGGTGGTATTGTTGGGCGACTATTTCGAGAATTTGCTCTTACTTTATCTATTGCAATCATGGTTTCCATGTTCGTTTCGTTAACGGTTACGCCGATGATGTGTGCAAGACTCATTAAATCTTCCAGAAAAAATCAGAAAAAAGATAAATCTAATTTTTTTGAACGCATGCATGATAAATATAAAACAAGTTTAAAATGGTCTTTAGCTCACCCCAATCTGATGCTGTTTTTTACTTTTTTTACTATTATATTAACTGTGGTTTTATTCATTATTGTTCCAAAAGGATTTTTTCCACAACAAGATACGGGTCGATTGATGGGATCAATTCAAGCAGATCAAAATATTTCATTTCAAGCAATGCGAGAAAAATTATTAAATTTTGTCAAAATTGTTGAATCAGATCCAGCGATAGAAACTGTTGTTGGATTTACTGGAGGTGGTACAAATAATACGACTAATTCTGGTACGGTATTTGCCACACTCAAGGCACTCAATATTCGTAAGATTTCAGCTGATCAAGTTATTGCACGTTTGCGAAAAAATACCAGTGGTATTACTGGAGCAACGCTGTACATGCAGGCAGCGCAAGATTTGGTAATAGGCGGTCGACAAGGTAATGCTCAATATCAATATACTCTAACCTGTGCTAACTTGCAGGATTTGAATAAATGGGCACCGCAAGTAAAAGAACAATTGAGTAAAATTCATGGAATAACTGATGTTAATAGCGATCAACAAGATCATGGCTTGCAATCGTATGTAACCATTGATCGTGATACCGCTTCGCGTTTTGGCATCACTGCACAGGCAATTGATAGTGCCCTTTACAGTGCATTTGGTCAAAGTCTGGTGTCGACAATGTACACCGCAATGAATCAATATTATGTCGTAATGGAGGTTGCTCCAAAATATTGGCAAAGTCCAGAAACGTTAAAAGCCATTTATGTGACATCGTCATCTGGTGAGCAAGTGCCATTATCGGCGATTGCAAGTTTTGCCTCATCTTCAACTTTATTATCAGTTAATCATCAAGGTCAATTACCTGCCGCAACAATATCTTTTAATTTGTTACCTAAGTTTCCTTTAGGAGATGCAGTAAATAAAATTAATCAAACTGTGGCGAAAATGCATTTGCCAGAAACGATTCAGGGAAGTTTTCAAGGTACTGCGCAAGCATTTCAAGCATCTTTATCTAACGAATCATTTTTAATTATTGCTGCTTTAATTGCTGTATATATTGTTTTAGGTATTTTATATGAAAGTTTGATTCATCCTATTACTATCCTTTCAACGTTACCTTCTGCGGGGGTAGGGGCGTTACTTGCGCTATTATTAACAGGCACGAGTTTGGATTTAATTGCATTAATAGGAATTATTTTATTAATTGGTATTGTAAAAAAGAATGCGATTATGATGATTGATTTTGCTTTGCATGCAGAGAGAAATGAGAATAAATCATCCATTGATGCTATTTATGAAGCAGCAGTTTTACGTTTTCGTCCTATACTGATGACGACAATGGCCGCTATGTTTGGAGCATTACCTTTAGCTATTGGAATGGGAGTAGGATCAGAGTTGCGACGACCCTTGGGTATTGCAATTATCGGTGGATTACTTGTGAGTCAAATGCTTACGCTCTATACGACGCCAGTCATCTATCTCGCCATGGAAAAAGTTAAAAATAGGCGACATCGTAAAATAAAAATGACACCTGGCTGGGAGGGAGCTTAATGAGATTTAAAGTTATTTCAATTTTTATTCTCTCCTTTCTTCTGAGTTCTTGTCTGGTTGGGCCAGATTACAAACGTCCTGCCGCAAAAATCCCTGCCAAGTTTAAAGAAGCTCCAAAAGGTTGGAAAATTGCTCAACCAAGCGATGATTTGGATCGTGGCGAATGGTGGAAAATTTTTAAGGATGAAAAACTCAATGAACTCGAATGTCAACTAAATACATCAAATCAAAATATTAAACAAGCACAAGCCCAATTTTGGCAAGCGCGAGCCGTGGTTGATGAAGCGCGAGCAGCACTATATCCAACCATTGCAGGCGTTTTATCTGTCTTTCGACAAAAATCGGCTGCCGTCTTTACTTCGTCTTCTGGCATAACTTCTACAGGTATTTCGTCCTCTAGCTCTAGTAGTTCTGGTTCTTCAGGAGCGAGATCAGGTGGTGGTGGGTCTTCTAGCTCATCAGGAGGGCCAATCACCAGTTATTCACTCAATATGAACGCAACTTGGGAACCGGATTTGTGGGGTAGTGTGCGTCGCACCATTGAAGCAGATGCTGCAGGTGCGCAAGCTAGCGCAGCACAACTTGCCTCAGTTCGTCTTTCGATGCAAGCCTCTTTAGCGCAATATTATTTTGAATTGCGTGGCGCAGATATGGATCAAAAAATATTGAATGACACAGTTGCTGGTTATAAAAAATCGTTAAAATTAACTGAAAACCGTTATGCTGCCGGCGTTGCGCAACTCTCTGATGTGGTGCAAGCACGAACTCAAGTAGAGTCAGCAGAAGCACAAGCAATTAATATTGGCATTATTAGAGCGCAATATGAACATGCTATTGCTGTTCTTGTAGGTGTGCCTGCATCAAATTTTTGTTTGCCGCCTAATCCTTTGAAACGTGGTGCACCAGCTATTCCTTTAGAAGTTCCCTGTGCTTTATTGGAACGTAGACCGGATGTCGCACAAGCTGAGCGTTTGATGAAACAAGCCAATGCCCAAATAGGTGTGGCACTTGCAACATTTTTTCCAAGTTTGAATTTATCCGGATTGGGAACGTTACAAGGCACAGGTAGTATTGCAAGTTGGCTAGGTAATCAAGCAGGTTGGGCTGCTGGCGGACAGATAGCACAAACATTTCTCGATGGAGGATTGCGTGCTGCAACTGTCAGAGCGGCTACAGCAAATTATGCTGCAACTGTCGCATCTTATCGAGAGACAGTATTAGCAGCTGTTCAAAATGTCGAAGATAATATAGCTGCATTACGTTTATATAAGCAACAAACTTCCGTTTTACAGAAAGCAGCCAAAGATGCCGAATTAGCCTTGAAATTAGTGATCAATCAATACAAAGCGGGTACAACCGATTTTGCAAATGTTATTGTCGCGCAAATTACTGCATATACTGCGGAGAAAAATGCAGCGGATGTTAATTATCTGCAAATGACATCCGCGGTTGCTTTGATTATGGCTTTGGGCGGCGGCTGGGAAGTGTGTTCGATTAAAGATGCGGCCAATGTGAACTCACCAGAATATATCCATTATTGTGTTAAAAAAAGATGACCCGCCCCACATCTATCTACGGCGAGGGCGTGTCCTTATTGTTTCTGCGAATCTTATAGTCTTGGAGAAACCCTTCTTGGTAATGTATCTTGTTCTGATCGCGTATCAGATCCACCATCAAAAAAACGGCCAGCATTGCTTTGTTGTCGTGATCTAGAGGTTTGTCTGCATTGTCTTTCTAGATCTGAAACGTCAGCTTCAATTAATGATTTTAAAGAAAAATTCTCGACTATCTCATTTGCTTGGTATTCCATTCTGCAATTCGGGCATTGGGTACACTGGGTTAAAGTACTACGATCAAAACTATGACCACAGTTTGTTAAAACAAAGGGGTTATTCATCAGTGTATAGAAAACTGCATCTTCATATCTTTTATTAATTTCTCCCAGTCTTTTATCATCCTCTCCGAGTTTTAATTCATCAAGTCGTTCTTGAAATGTTTTTTCAATTCGACGTACTCTAGGAAGTTCTTGCTCAATTATAGGTTCTTCGGGTGCTTGGCGTGCATATTTCATTTTGTAAAGGAGATATAATGCTATGGCTAACGTTATGCCTCCTATTGCTATTGTTTTGAACTCAGCGATCAGTGCATCACCAGACCAGCTCTCTTCTTTAACTATCCATAGGCCTGCATTCTTGGGTAAGTAGTCTTTTAAACATGTCATGCCAGCCGAGACAATATTTGTTCCTTTGCTCATAAAAAAACTTACTCTAGAAAGGCCATATCTGGGATATCGATCCTCGGATATTTCATGTGTGGTAAATAAATATTGACCAAACCTTAGCGAACATGGTGTCCATCCTCCTGAAAATTTGATATTGCACGGAGAGTTCAAAGTTTCATTTATAATTCGTGGAGATAAATTTTGACGAAAATCCGCCATTATGTACGAAGCACTTTCCCCATCAGCTGAGAATTCAGCACAAGCAGTTTCAAACCAAGCCGATGCCTTAGTAGCAGAACAAGCTAACATTATCCCTGCCATTACCTTAGCAGCAGAACTAGCTGACGTTCTCCCCGGGTGCCCTGTCCGGGTTCTGCGGTTCAGTTGTTCGTTAGACTTACCTACGCTTACATTTTTTGTTTCATCAGATGTAGTGAGCGATGGGATTTTACCTTTAGCTACTCTACGTGCCACTTCTGCATTGTGTTTTCTCTTAGCTGAAGTTGCTTTTGGCCGCATTGAATCTTGTTGTCCAAAAGTATCGTGACGCTATTACGTCTGCTTAAAATATTATCAACATGGATAAATTATGTGCTAATTTGTTAATATGAATTAGGGTACTGAATACCCTGGTGTGCGTGATGGGTAATGTCAGTATCAGAAATATTCATTAAAAATCAATAACATAAAAAGGAAAGTTTTTCTTGAAATATTGTGTGTAAATATTGTACAATATATTAATTGATTTTCGAGTTCTATGAATGTATGAATAAAGGTAATATTTCAAACGAATTAATGATCCAGCCTTGGAATGGGGGGATTAGGTTGATTAATCCCGCTCATCTAATGTTGCCAACTGTAGCGGATGTATGTGAGCAACCTTTTGATGTTTTTTTTCTGGACCTTGATTTTCAAAACAAAAAGGTTAATCGCAGCGATGCTGAAGCTTGTGGTTTTGATAGTGAAGAGAGTGCTATTGGAAAGACTGTTTATAACTATTGTGAAAAAAAATTTGCGAAGATTGTCACAGAAACGGATGAAGAGGTATTAAGTTCAAGAAAGCCATCCATCTATGAATGTGATTTTTATAGTAAAAATGGTGATGTTCGCCGTAATTGTCTCACATTTCGATTTCCATGGTTTAATGAAGATTTTAATATTATTGGGTTATTAGGATTTAATATTAGAATTGGAAAACAACCTTTGGCTGAATCGTTAGCTTATATTCAGTCATTAGGTCTGCTTAATAAAACATACGATTCATCTGTATCAAATTTTTCAAATTCAAATAATTTTGAAAGTCATTTTTCTAAGCGTGAAATGGACGTTGTACGTTTATTAATTAAAGGGAAAACGGCAAAAGAAATGGGAAGAATGTTGGGATTATCTTATCGAACAATTCAACATTATTTAGATAATATCAAATGTAAAATGAAAGTTTCATCTAAATCTGATCTTATCGAAAAAATTATAGGGACTTTTTCTGAAATTTATAGATAAATTTTTTGACACCATCGTTAGTGTTTTCATTCTGAGAAAGCTGCCAAAAAAACTAACTTATTGATTTAAATGAAAACATAATATCGGTTTACCGTGATAAAATATAATTAAGTTCAGCAAAAGGGACTCTGCCATGACACTTTTAAGAATCAGTTGTCTAGTTGCGTTGATAACCTCCCTTAATGCCTGCGGCGATTATCAACAAATGGAAGAGTATGGTGGGATTCCATTTGGTGGATATACAGACACACGCATAAATCAAAATACTGCGATAGTGACTTTTCGAGGAAATATTTTTCAACCGCAATCAGAGATTAGAACGTTACTCATTAACCGTTGCGCAGAAGTCACGCTAGCAAATGGTTATGATTATTTTGTTGTAACGTCAATCACATCTTCTCCTGTGAATGTCAATTTGCATGAATATAGCACTTATAATAATTATGTGACGAATCCACCGCGTCTCGTGACTGCCTATCCTGAATCAGTTCACGTAGGCGGTTATCATTTGAGCCCTTCAGCAACTTATGTGTCAAATTCTGATGGCGGCTGTCTCAATTGTCATGGTAGTCAGTTACATAACATGGTTGCGGTAATCAAAATGTTTCAAGGAGACATACCTCCAGGATTGCCAAATGCATACAGCGCGCAAGATATGATTGCGCACTTGTCTACTGCGACGTTTTAGAAAAAGAAATAAATTTTTTAGAGTAAAATTTTTAGATGTGCTAATTTTAACAATCCAGAGTAGTTGATTATGTTGACCGTTTTGGATGAACTTAATTTAGCACACTTTGTCATGGTGTTTTTGGAGACACTGGTAATACTGCCTTAGCTAAGTTTGATTGTTTTTCCTTAATCTGGCTGAGGATCAACTCAACAACTTCATCATCTGGCGAAAAAAATTCGCCTGAAGGGGTTGCTATGCGCGTGTTAACAAGCCTAATCTTTGCATAAATTAATGCTCAAAATGTAATCGGGTCAAATTTAAACTGATCATAAAAATATCATGCAAATATAATTACCGCAATATTAAGTCTATTATTAACATAGATTGTTCAAAACATGATCTTGATGGGTTGATAACACCTTGTGATGCGGTCAAAAAATAATCACCATAATCATGGGAAATTTGCTGTATTACAACGCTATTATTGTTAATTTCCTAATTTAGGATTATAATAAAATAATAAAATAAATATTTAGGATTTATTATGAATCAACAAGTTAAAGTGATTGGCGCAAATGGGCAGGTTTCTCTTGGGAAAGAATTTGCAGGAAAGATGGTATTAATTGATCAGGTTGATGAAGGCACTTGGATTATTAAATCGGGCGAATTCATTCCTGATTCGGAAAAATGGATATATCAAGACAATAACTTATCAAAGTTAGAAAAAGCGATTGATTGGGCTGATAAAAATGAACCCATCGATAACTTTGACCGAATAGCTAAGAGAATAACAAAAAAATGACTGAAATAAAGATTGATATGAATAATCCTGAATTTCAGAGAGATTTTTTCGAATTGGAAAAGAAGGAACAAATTGCTTTAATTACTACATTAAAAAAAATTAGACAATTGAAGTGGGCAGAGGTTTATTTAAATAACGGCTTAAAGTGGGAAGCGATATTGTCGAAAAAAACATTGTCGGGTCAGCGCATCTATTCATTTCGATTTTCACAAAAGTATCGAGCTACCGCATTTAGAGAAGGGGAATTTCTCAGATTGTTGACACTGCATGTTGATCACGATAGTGTATATAAATAATTTTCATTTTGCACCGAAGGTTGAGATTTATTGACTAGACTTTATGCTGGCTTTGTTATCAATTTCGTTATCGGGTCTTGAACAAAATCGCTCGCGCGCAGTATCTCCTTTGTGGTGGGTCAAGCGAGCGCTATTGACAGATGAACGACACAATAGCTCGGAGATCAAAAATGTTTCTTCACTTACCAAAATAAGTTGTCTTGGAAAGAAGCTTAATGATTCTGTTGTGCAGGTTTTACGAATTGCAATGCGTCATATTAGATGGAGTGATCAAATTTTGATCTAATATTGTGAAAATTTGCTGTATTACAAAATCATGCTAATATCGCAGGCTTTCCAATAACTCATCATCCTTGCTTATGAATTCCAAAAAACCATTAACCATGTTTAAACTGGTGATGATGGCTGTCGTAGCGATCGACAGCTTAAAAAACTTACCTACCAATGCTCAATATGGTTCACATCTCATTATCTATTATGCATTAGCTATTTTAATATTTTTTATTCCTTCAGCTTTAGTGTCAGCGGAACTTGCTACAACTTGGCCAGCTACAGGAGGTATTTATGTTTGGGTGCGTGAAGCATTTAATAAAAGAATGGCGTTTTTAATTGTATGGATGCAGTGGTTAATTGCAATTACTTGGTATCCCACCATTTTATCTTTTATTGCTGCGACATTGGCTTGTTTAATTTCGTCTGAATTAGCTCTCAATAAAATCTATATTTTTTTTACGATACAAATTTTATTTTGGAGTGCTATATTCCTTGTTTGTAAAGGTATACGTCTTTCCAGTTTAGTTAGCACTCTAAGCGCGGTGATTGGTGTTATTATCCCCATGATATTTTTTATTGTACTAGGTCTCAGCTGGATTTGGTCAGGCCATCATTCCGAGATCAAATTAATTGAAGTGATGAAAACGGAAAAAATGGTGAATTCGGATAGTTTGCGCTTGTTTATCACGTTGTTATATAGCTTGATGGGTATGGAAATGATCGCTATGCATGCAGGTGATGTGAAGAATCCGCAAAAAAATTACCCTCGAGCTTTATTCTGGTCTGCCATAATTATATTAGCCACCGTTATTCCATCCTCCCTCGCGATTGCAATGGTCGTTCCTACTAAGCAAATTAGTTTAACAACAGGTGTGATTGAAGCTTTGACGATTTTTTTACAAGCCTTTCATTTAGAATGGTTGAAGCCTATTTTAATTATTTCTGTAGTGATTGGCAGTTTTGGTATTTTCTTGACGTGGTTGTTAGCGGCTTCACGTTGTTTATTGTTAGCAGCAGAGGATGGTTCTTTACCACGTTTTTTAAAATGGACAAATCGTCATGATATGCCAGTTGCACAGTTGCTTTTACAAGGCTTAATAATTTCAGCTTTATCGTCCGTTTTTGTTTTTATGTCTTCTGTTAATAGTGCTTTTTGGTTGTTATCCGCAGCAGCGGCACAGTTTGCGCTGCTTTATTATGTTTTTCTTTTTGCCGCAGCTATTCGTTTACGTTACAAATATAAAAATTTACATAGACCATTTCAAGTTGGCAAACATCCCTTTATTTTATGGATAACATGTGGAGTTGCTATTGCGACTTGTTTGCTTGCATTTGGTTTTGGATTTTTACCGCCGCCTGAGATGACACAAAGTCAAATATTTAAATATGAATTATTATTGTCAGGAATAATCTTGGGGGGAGGCATAGTAGGCTGGTTTATTTATTTTTGGTGTCAAGAAAAGACTCACATAGATACTGAATTGTCTGATATAGATTATTATAAATCCGCTGGATTGAACTATTGCAAAATAAATGATTACACTTTGATTGGATCAAAAAACGAAATAAACACTTAGATCATTAAATCTAAATTAAAACTTAATTAAAGGATTGATATTATTGTATGATATTAAATATTAATACAATTACAATATTTCTTAGTTCAATTTTACTTTTTTTCATCCAGCCGTTGTTTGCAAAACAATTATTGCCAATATTTGGGGGTGTGCCAGCTGTTTGGAGCATGTGTTTGATATTTTTTCAAGGTGCGCTCTTATTAGGATATGTGAGCATTTATTTAGTTACCCGATATTTATCAAATAGAAATCAAAAAATATTTTACTTATTATTTTTGAGTGTAAGTATATTTTTTTTGCCAATTGAAATGATTTATTCCCCCTTAGGAAATTCACCCGCATTAAATATTATTGGGATATTAATTACAAATTTATTTTTGCCAATATTGGTATTAAGCATGACATCTCCTTTGTTGCAATATTGGTTTAGTCATTCCAGTTATTCAAACGCTAAAGATCCATATTTCCTTTATAGTGCAAGTAATTTTGGGAATTTGTTTGCATTGATCAGTTTTCCTTTTTTGTTTGAACCCCTTGTTGGATTACATGATTTATCAAAATCATGGTCAATTGCTTTTATTTTTTTGACATGTTTATTGGTTACAGTAGCCTATAAAACGCAGCAATCAAATAGTTTTTTTAAAGAAAAAATAATAGAAAAAAACAAAATTTCTTTAAAAAAACGCGTTTCATGGTTGTGGTTGAGTTTTGCTACTTCTAGTTTGTTAATGTCGGTGACTCAATTTATTACCACAGATAGTGTTGCGGTTCCATTGTTGTGGATTTTACCTTTAAGTCTTTATCTGCTTT
>JANWKO010000109.1 GCA_025451335.1 Gammaproteobacteria bacterium | reverse complement strand
TTAATTTTCAATCTACATCTGAATCAAAAGACATTGCACGCCCGCAAAAGAAAAAAACGGATACACCTCTTATTATTGATTTTATTAAATCATGTGCAGACAATGATATTCTAGTTGATTTACATAATTATTTGGAAATGGATAAGTTTCGTTATCTGAGAGAATTAACTGAAAGTAATCTCAAAAAGCGTTGGCAGGGTACCAATGCCTTGGACCAAGTTGTTGAAACAAGTGAGTCATGGGCAGTGATAGAAAAAGCATTAACTTTGCAAATGGCACATAACATAGAAGTCAATTGCAGTCGATTTTCAAAAAAGTTGCAAAAGATTTCGCAACCCAAATGGCAGAAAACCACCGATTTTTTTCTTTAAAACATCACAAGGGTACTTTTACTTGGAGTCGAAGTACAAGTCCAAGTTATGATGTGTTTCGTAATCATAATAGAGATCAGTTTGACCAGAAATATGAACATTTTTTTCGAGCATTCAAGCATTAATGCTTTGATTTCTGGCGAGCTCGGTTGGATGTTCAGTACAGCATGGGCTGGTGAATGACAAAAAGATAACTTTAATGGCTCATTTATATATAGTTTATTCGTCTTGGCCGCATCCTGTTGGACTAAAGGTCTTGTAAGATAACAATAATTGACTATAATTTAATTATCTTAAATCCGGTAGTTCAACACGTGGCCATGCTTAATATCAAAGCTTTTTTAAATAGTCTTCCTAATCAACCTGGCGTTTATCAAATGTTAGGTGATAATGGAAAAATTTTATATGTTGGTAAGGCCAGAGATCTAAAAAAACGAATAACGAGTTATTTTTCTAGTCGAGCTAAAGATTTAAAAACACAAGCTTTAATAAAACATGTAAAAGATATTAATGTCACTATAACTCATAGTGAAAATGATGCTTTATTACTCGAATGCAATCTCATAAAAAAACATAAACCACACTACAACGTGGTATTTCGCGATGATAAAAGTTATCCCTATATATTAATTACAGATGAAGATTATCCGCGAATTGATTTGTATCGGGGTGTTAAAAAAGGAAGAGGACGTTATTTTGGTCCCTATCCAAGCGCTGGAGCTGTTCGAGAAACAATCCATATTGTACAAAAGTTATTTGGATTAAGAACATGTAGCGATAGTTTTTTTAATTCGCGTAGACGACCTTGTTTGCAACATCAAATCGGACGTTGTACAGCTCCTTGTACTCAATTAATTTCAAAAGATGAATATTTTCAAAATGTGCAACATACTATTTTATTTTTAGAAGGAAAAAGTCAGTTAATTATTGATGAATTAAATAAACGCATGGAGAATTTTTCTAAGCAATTAAATTTTGAAGCAGCAGCACATATTCGTGATCAAATTCTAAAATTGCGACAAATTCAAGAGAGTCAATATGTCAGTTCGGGACAAGGCAATATTGATGTAATAGGTTTCTCATCTGCTACGGGTTTGACTTGTATACAGTTACTCCTTGTTCGTAATGGAAGAATATTGGGAAGTCGAGCGTATTATCCAATGGTACCAGTTGGATCTAGTCAATCTGAAATTATAACTTCGTTCATTACGCAACATTATTTAAGCACTAATAAAGATAGACAGGATATTCCTAAAGAAATTATTTTAGATATGAAGCTAACGGAACAAGACTGGCTTGCAGGTGCTTTAAGCGAACAAGCGGGGCATAAAATTACATTGTCTCAACAGGTGAGAGGAGAACGTAAAAAATGGTTGGAAATTGCTAATACGACAGCAAAACAATCTGTCGCTAGTCGATTATATGATAAAGCGAATACCAAAGAACGGTTTGAAACTTTACAAATCGTATTGAAATTGCCGAATATTCCAAGACGCATTGAATGTTTTGATATTAGTCATAGCTTGGGTGAGGCAACGGTTGGTTCCTGCGTAGTGTTTGATATAAATGGTCCAGTCAAAAGCGATTATCGACGCTTTAATGTAACAGGTATTACTCCAGGAGATGATTTTGCTGCAATGCAGCAGGTTGTTTCAAGACGATTTAAGAAATTACAGGTGGAAAATCAAAATTTTCCCGATATTTTATTAATAGATGGTGGTCTTCCTCAATTAACGGCAGCTTTAAATGCTTTAAATGATCTTCAGGTCAGTGGCGTTTTATTAATTGCTGTTGCTAAGGGAGTAACACGTAAACCGGGATTGGAAACGCTATATTTATCCGATCAAAGTTTTTTAGCTGAGAAAGTGCCTTTTCATCTTGCACCAGATTCATTAGCGTTACATTTAATACAACAAATTCGCGATGAAGCGCATCGGTTTGCTATAACAGGCCACCGCCAGCGTCGAGATAAAAAACGAGTTACTTCAGCGCTTGAATCTATTCCTGGTTTTGGTGCGAAACGTCGGCGTGAATTATTACGTTACTGTGGTGGTATTCAAGCTATAAATCGTGCTAGTCTTGAGGAGCTTGCTAAAGTTCCTGGAATCAGTCAATCTTTAGCAGAACGCATTTATTCGGCATTACATGATGTAACGGTATAAATATGACTAACTTACCTAATATTCTTACCCTTGTTCGGATATTAGTTATTCCAATTTTTGTGGTGGTTTTCTATCTACCTTTTTCTGGTGCGCATTTAGCAGCAAGTATTATTTTTGCTATTGCGGGAATTACAGATTGGTTAGATGGTTATTTTGCACGTAGTATGAAGCTATCAACTCGATTAGGCGCTTTTTTAGATCCTGTTGCTGATAAATTAATAGTTTCAATCGCATTAGTTATGATAGTAGGTGAATCTCAATTTCAATATGTCAGTGCGCCTAATTCATTTGTAACAATCCCTGCCGCAGTTCTTGTTATACCAGCTGCTATCATTGTTAGCCGAGAAATCGTGGTTTCTGCATTACGTGAATGGATGGCTGAAATCGGAAAACGTACTAGTGTTGCTGTTTCTTGGTTAGGAAAAGTCAAAACCTTAGTGCAAATGATAGCTTTGATAGTTTTGCTTTACTGTGGACCTAATACAAATGCCGTTCTTATTTTTCTTGGCTATGCACTCATTTATGTAGCTGCTTTTTTAACAATTTGGTCTATGGTTATTTATATCAAAGCGGCTTGGTCGGATTTAATAGCTCATTCAGAAAAACCCTAAAAAATTTCTTGACTATCCAAGGTCGTACGTTAGAATGTCGGCTTATTTATTGCGGGAATAGCTCAGTTGGTAGAGCACAACCTTGCCAAGGTTGGGGTCGCGAGTTCGAGTCTCGTTTCCCGCTCCAAATGCATTTAAAAAGACCTCTTCTGATGTTTTTTTATTCTAAATTCGACAGTAGAAGCCCTCGCGAGGCACTTTAAGAAATCATCTACTGTCTAATTTTAAATTGTTTTGGCTGGGTGGCAGAGTGGTTATGCAGCGGCCTGCAAAGCCGTGGACGCCGGTTCGATTCCGACTCCAGCCTCCAAACTATTATGCCCGGGTGGCGGAATAGGTAGACGCAAGGGACTTAAAATCCCTCGGGGGAAACCTCGTGCCGGTTCGAGTCCGGCCTCGGGCACCAATTAAATGGAAAAGCAAGATGACATTCGTCATTACAGAACAGTGTATACGTTGTAAATATACAGACTGTGTTGAAGTGTGTCCGGTGGATTGTTTTTATGAAGGTCCAAATTTTCTTGCTATTAATCCAGATGAATGCATTGATTGCGCACTTTGTGAACCAGAATGCCCTGTCAATGCTATTTATTCTGAGGATGATCTTCCTGATAAATATCACGATTACCTTCAACTCAATAAAGAACTTGCAGAAAAGTGGCCAAATATTAACCGTCGCAAAAATGCCCCAGAAGATGCTGATCAATGGGCTAATGTTCCTGACAAGTTAAAATATCTTGAAAAATGACTTCATGTACTCCAGCATCGACATTTTAGGCAACTCAGGCTTATTAAAACAAGCTATCTCAGGATTCACGCCACGTGATTCACAACAACAAATGGCTGATGCAATTGAACGTACCCTAGACTTAGATGCACAGTTAATTGTAGAAGCGGGTACTGGCACAGGTAAAACTTTTGCTTATTTAGTTCCTGTTTTTCTCCGAGAAAAGAAAACGATTATTTCTACGGGAACGAAAAATTTACAAGATCAATTATTTTTTAAAGATATTCCTATTATTAAAGACTTGCTATCCACTCCACGTAAAATAGTTTTATTAAAAGGTCGTGCTAATTATCTTTGCCAATACCGTTTAACATCGAGCCGAGAAGATGGTCGATTTGCTTCGCGACAACAAATTTCGCAATTACAAGAAGTTTTTGAATGGTCTGCAGGTACACAAACAGGAGACATTGCTGAATTAACCACAATTCCTGAGGATTCTGCTATTTGGCCTTATGTGACAAGTACACCAGATAATTGCTTAAATCAAGATTGCGAATTTTATAATGAATGCTTTGTCGTTAAAGCACGTCAGAAAGCTCTAGATGCAGATATTGTTGTAGTGAATCACCATTTGTTTTTTGCAGATATGGCATTACAAGAAGAAGGTTTTGGTGAATTATTGCCTGGAGCAGAAGCGATTGTTTTCGATGAGGCGCATCATTTACCTGAAATTGCTTCACAATTTTTTAGTACCGTTATCAGCGCTCGACAATTAAATGAATTGGCAAGGGATACAGAAGTAGAAGGGTTACAAAGCGCGAAAGATATAGCAGAAATTGGAGGTGCGACGACTCAGCTACAAATCGCGGTACAAGATATGCGTAGTGCATTAGGAATGGAGCTGCGACGCTCAGTTTGGCCTGATCCACTTACAAAACAATTACAAGAAGTGATTGAACGGATAAAAATGCGTTTGGCGAGGTTAGATGAAATTTTAAAACCCATTGCTATGCGTAGTAAAGGATTAGAGAATTGTTCACGACGTGTGATTCAATTGATTGAACGATTTAATTTGTTAACAGGCAAAACTCCACCGGATAATATTCATTGGTATGAAACCCATTTGCAAAGTTTTACATTGCAACTTACCCCTATGATTGTTGCAGAATTTTTTAAGCGTTTCATGAGTCAAAAAAAACGGGCATGGATTTTTACTTCTGCAACAATGACTGTAAAGCAGAGTTTTCAATTGTTTGTTGATACCATGGGTTTAAATGATGCCATCAAATTACAATTAAAAAGTCCTTTCAATTATCAACAGCAAGCAATTTTGTATGTGCCACGTGGCCTGCCAGATCCTCGCTCAGGAAATTATATAGAGATGCTGATAGAGGCTGTGATTCCTGTTTTGGAGGCAGCACAAGGTAAAACTTTTTTATTATTCACCAGTTATCGTGCTATGGAGAAAGCGGCAGAAATGCTTAAAGGTGCGGTGCCATTTCCTTTATTACTGCAAGGTACCATGCCTAAAAGAGAATTGATCGAACAATTTAAAAAATTAGGAAATGCAGTATTATTAGGAACAAGTAGTTTTTGGTACGGAGTTGATGTGCGTGGAGATGCTCTGTCTTGCGTGATTATCGATAAACTACCTTTTACTGCGCCTGATGATCCGATTTTGCAAGGTCGTATTCAAATGTTACGCAAACAAGGAATGGATCCTTTTCAAACCTACCAACTTCCCCAAGCGGTTATTACCCTAAAACAAGGAGCGGGTCGTTTGATTCGTGATCATGAAGATTATGGTGTTTTAATGATTTGCGATCCTCGTTTAGTAGGTAATCGTTATGGAGAAGTTTTTTTACAAAGTTTGCCAGAAATGACTCGAACTCGAGATTTAACTAAGATACAAGAGTTTTTTAAGACCAAGGCCACAATATGAAAATTCTTGCCATTGAGACTTCTTCTACCGCCTGCTCAGTTGCTTTGTTGGTTGATAATGAAGTCAGATCAATTCATGAAAATGCTCCCATGCAACAAGCCCAAAAGGTTTTGCTGTTGATAGATAAGTTATTGCACGAAACTGGTGTTTCATTAAATCAGTTAAATGCACTTACCTTTGGTTGTGGGCCCGGAAGTTTTACTGGGGTAAGAATAGCGACAAGCGTGATGCAAGGAATAGGGTATGCAATGGATTTGCCATTAATTCCTATTTCTTCTCTTGCCGCATTAGCGCAGGCCACTTATGAAGATCTCAATTGGAAAAACATGTTAGTTTGTATCGATGCGCGTATTCAAGAAGTTTACTTTGGTGCTTATCAGGTAAATGACGAAGGTTTAGTTAAAAAAATTGATAAAGAAATAGTCTGTTCCCCAGAACAAATTCCTCTGTCTGCATTTGATCAAGATAAATGGCAAGCAGTTGGTAATGGCTGGGATGTTTACCAAGAACAAATATTATTTAAGCCATTAGTAAAAGATTCTTTGCGGTTACCTATGGCCTCAGGATTGTTGTCTTTGGCCAAAAAGAAATATGAAAATCGTGATTGGGTTAAAGCTTCAGAAGCCTTACCTGTCTATCTACGGGATGATGTGGCTCAAAAGAAAAGATAACATTGTAATTTTACCCCTTAGCGAGCTAAAATTCAGCCAAATGCTAAATTTCTAGAGGTAATAAAATTATATGGCTGGTCCACAAGAAAATCATCGACAAGAAATACAGGAAATTATTAATAAAGTACTAGAAACCCTAAATCCTCGATTATCAAACGATCAAGCACAGTTGATCACAATTTTTGCACAACGTTACTATGGATCCTCATCATTAAGTGATCTTAGTGAGCGAACTATCGAAGATTTAGCGGGTGCTTTATGGTCCCATTGGAATTTTATTTATCAACGCAAGCCAGGTGAGGCTAAAATCCGAGTATTCAATCCCACTTTAGAAGAGGATGGTTGGCAATCAACTCACACTATTATTGAAGTTTCTCATGATGATATCCCTTTTTTAGTAGATTCTATGCGAATGGAAGTGAATCGAAGTGGTATGCAAATTCACTTTGCGATTCATTTTGGTGGAACTAAAGTTAAACGCGATGCTCAAAATCGAATCACAGATATTTTGCCTATTGGCTCAACTGATTCAAAAGAAAGTACTGAAGCGCCTATTTATTTTGAAATCGATAGACAAATTGATCCCGACATTATGAAATCGTTAGGGAATCAATTAGATCGTATTTTAGGCGATGTGCGGATGGCTGTGGCAGATTGGCGTAAAATGGCTGAAAGAGCAGAAGAATCTCTACAAGAATTAGAAGAAAATCCTCCGCCATTGGATCCTTCCGAAATTGCCGAGTCCAAAGATTTTTTACGCTGGCTAATTAATAATCACTTTACCTTCTTAGGTTGTCGTGATTTCAAGTTAATTGGTAATGAAACTAATCGAGCTTTGCAAACGATTTCAGGTTCTGGCCTTGGAGTATTACGTGATGATGGCGTGAGTACTATTTCACGTAGTTATGCAGACATGCCACCACAGGCACGAAAGTTGGCTTTATCAAAAGATATTTTAATCATAGCTAAAACTAACACAAAATCGACAGTACATAGAGATGCTTATACCGACTATATCGGTGTGAAACGATTTAATCAAAAAGGCGAATTGATTGGCGAACGTCGTTTTGTGGGTCTTTACACTTCAACTGCTTATCATTCCAGTCCTCGATATATTCCATTTTTACGACATAAAGTCGCAAAAGTTATTCAAGAATTTCATTATCCGCCTGATAGTCATAATGGAAAGGAATTAGTTCACATAATAGAAACGTTACCAAGAGATGATTTATTTCAAGCGACTCAAGAAGAATTAGTAGAATTAACATCAGGAATTTTACACTTACAAGAACGTAATCAAATTCGACTGTTTGTTCGCAAAGATGCTTATGGCCGTTATTTTTCATGTTTGGTCTATGTACCAAGAGAAATATTCAATACTGAATTAACATTGGCTATGCAAGAGGTGTTAATGCGAGGATTCCAAGGCGTGGAATCATCTTATAATACCTATTTTTCGGATTCCGTTTTAGCGCGCATTCATTTTATTATCCGCGTCAATCCAAAACATCCTGTTGAATATAGTGTCGCCAATTTAGAAAAAAAATTAATTACGGTTGCTCGTTCTTGGGCAGACGAATTTAAAACTTCGTTGATTACAGAGTTTGGAGAAGCAGATGGTTTGCGTTTTTATGCAAAATATCGCAAAGCTTTCCCTGGAAGTTATTCAGAATGTTATTTACCTAGCGAAGCTATTTATGACATTAAACAAATAGAAGCTTTATCCAATGATAATCCGTTGGGCATGCTATTTTTCAAATCAGGGACGACAGCATTACGTTTAAAGTTGTTCCATTTTGAACATACGATTGCTTTATCTGATGTTTTACCAACTTTAGAAAATATGGGATTACGAATTATCGGCGAACGCCCTCATGAGATTGTTTTCAAAGATGGTAGCATTGTGTGGATTACGGATTTCGATATGGTTTATGTTAAAAATGAAACTATCGATATCCATGATCTTAAAGATAATTTCAAAGATGCGTTTGCAAATATTTGGTATAAGAATGCCGAAGATGATGGTTTTAATCATTTAGTTTTGGCAGCGCAATTAACATGGCATGAAACTGCTGTACTTCGTGCTTACACCAAATATTTGCGACAAACAGGATTTACGTTTAGTCAAGCTTATATAGAACAGGCTGTAATTAATAATGCAGAAATTTCTCGATCTTTAGTAGAGTTATTTAAATTGCGTTTTTCACCTGAAAATAAAGAACTTCCTGATACAACAGAGTTAATGAAAAAAATTGATCGTGCATTAGACGAAGTCTCAAGTCTTGATGAAGATCGTATTTTGCGACGAATTTTAGAAGTCATTTTAGCAACGATTCGCACAAATTATTTTCAAAAAAATCTAAATGGCACATTTAAATCGTATATTTCTTTTAAATTTAATCCAGCTGCTATTACAGATTTACCATTGCCACGTCCAATGTATGAAATTTTTGTTTATTCTCCCCGTGTTGAAGGTATTCATTTACGAGGTGGGAAAGTGGCACGTGGAGGTTTGCGTTGGTCTGATCGTCGCGAAGATTTTCGTACAGAAGTATTGGGATTAATGAAAGCCCAACAAGTAAAAAATTCTGTCATTGTGCCTGTTGGTGCAAAAGGTGGATTTTTTCCTAAAGAATTGCCTGATGGCGATCGTGATGCCATTATGAAAGAAGTTATATTTTGTTATTCAACTTTTATTCGTGGACTTTTAGATATCACTGATAATATTCATGATAAAAATGTCGTACCACCAAAAAATGTCGTTCGTTATGACGAAGATGATCCTTACCTTGTTGTTGCCGCGGATAAAGGTACAGCATCATTCTCTGATATAGCGAATAGCATTTCAAAAGAATATGGGTTTTGGTTAGATGATGCATTTGCCTCAGGTGGTTCTGCAGGATACGATCATAAAAAAATGGGGATCACAGCACGCGGGGCATGGGAATCTGTAAAACGTCATTTTCGTGATATAAATATCGACCCCGTTATTAATGATTTCACCGCTATTGGTATTGGTGATATGAGTGGTGATGTGTTTGGTAATGGTTTGTTGCAATCTAAACATTTTAAATTGATTGCTGCTTTTAACCATATACATATATTTTTAGATCCCAACCCAATAGCTGAAATAAGTTTTAATGAGCGTAAACGACTCTTTAATTTGCCACGTTCCACTTGGATGGATTATGATCCCAGTTTAATTTCCACTGGTGGTGGTGTTTATAATCGCTCAGCAAAATCAATCAAAATTTCTCCTGAAGTTAAAGAAATATTACAAATTGAAAAAGATCAATTAACACCAAATGAATTGATACGTGCGATATTAAAAGCGCCCGTCGATTTAATTTGGAATGGGGGCATAGGTACATATGTAAAAGCAACAACAGAATCGCAAATTGATGTTGGAGATCGTACTAATGATGCTATTCGTATTGATGGCAATGAAGTTCGCGCCCGTGTTATCGGAGAAGGTGGTAATTTAGGGTTAACACAATTGGGCCGTGTCGAATATTCATTGAATGGAGGCACTGTTTATACTGATTTTATCGATAATTCCGCTGGTGTAGATTGTTCTGACCATGAAGTTAATATCAAAATTTTATTAAACAAAATAGTTGCTGATGGAGAAATGACATTAGAGCAAAGAAATAAACTATTAGAATATATGACAGATGAAGTCGCAGAATTGGTTTTACGTGATAACTATGAACAAACTCAAATGTTAAGCTTGGAAAGTTCTGTTTCATTAGAAACTTTGGATTTATTCAGACGTTACATGAATGAGTTAGAAAAATTGGGGCGTTTAAATCGTAATTTGGAATTTTTACCTGATGAGAAATCATTGGTTGAACGTAAAAATAATGGCAAAGGATTAACAAAACCTGAAATAGCAATTTTACTTGCATATAGTAAAATGTATTTGAAACAAGATATTTTGGCGACAGACGTTCCAGAGGATCCTTTTTTCGTTAAGCACCTCAAAATGGCTTTTCCAAGAGTGTTATCGGAAAAATATCTGCCACAAATGAAAGAGCATAGCTTGCGTCGAGAAATTATTGCAACACAGCTCGGTAAAAGCATTACGGATCGTATGGGAATCAATTTCGTTGAAAGATTACATCGCGAGACTGGGGCTTCATTGGCATTCATTATTCGCGCATTTGTCATTGCTGAAAATGTTTATTCTTTGCATGATTTGTGGCGACAAATTGAATCATTAGATTACAAAATTTCCACTTCAACTCAGCAAAAAATGATGTTACAAATTTATTATTTAATTCGCCGTGCAACGCGTTGGTTTTTAAGAACTCGCAATCCCGAATTAGATATTGAAAAAGCGATTTATGATTTTAAACAGCCTATTACGGAACTTATTCAACATTTACCAACTTTATTAAGTGAAGCGGATACCGAGATTTTCGAAACAGAAGTTAATACTTTAAAATTTGAAGGGGTACCAGAAAGTTTGGCAAGTAGCATCGCTAGTTGCAATATTTTGTTTACATCCCTAGATGTGGTTGAAGCAGCACGCAAACAAGATTTATCTGTTTTGGAAGTGGCAAAAACTTACTATTCTTTAGGAACTCATTTAGAATTGAATTGGTTGCGTGATCAAATGAATTCATATCCTATGGAAACTCAATGGGATGAGTTGGCACGTTCCAGTTTTCGCGATGATTTAGATCGTGTGCAACGGAAACTTAGTATTAGTGTTCTTAAGTTAAAAAAGAAAAAATTGAAAGAGAAATCGATAGAAGAGCGTATCCAAGCATGGTTACAAGAACATAACTTACTTATGAACCGTTGGCAAAATCTGCTAACGGAAATTAAAACAAGCAATAATGTAGGGTTTGTTACTTACTCGGTGGTTTTGCGTGAGTTATCTGATTTTGCGCATGCAGGTGGGTAAATCAAAAATATGGATGTTAATATGAATTTTAAAAGGATGAAGTTATGACGAGCACTATTTCTGCTGATTTTCCTTATCCATCACATTATGTTGATGTGTTCGATTCAAAAATGCATTATGTTGAACAGGGTGAAGGCCAGCCAATTTTATTTTTGCATGGTGTGCCGACATCTTCTTATCTTTGGCGTAATGTCATTCCCCACTTAGCTCCTCTTGGTCGTTGTATTGCACCTGATTTAATAGGAATGGGTAAATCTGATAAACCACAAATTGAATATAGTGTATTTGAGCATATCAAATATATTGAGAAATTTATTGAGACGCTAAATCTTAGAAATGTCACATTAGTTATGCATGGTTGGGGATCTGTCATTGGTTTCGATTATGCAATGCGACATGAAGATAATTGTCGCGGTTTGGTTTTTTATGAAGGGTATTTGCGTCCTTTTAATGGTGAGGATGCATCATTACCTTTGCAAGAACAATTACATTCGCTAGAACAAAACGAAGAAGTTTATGATCTCATTACGAATACTACGTATTATATTGATAAAATTTTTCCTCAAGAAATGATGCGTACTTTATCAGAGGAAGAAATCAATCACTATCGTGAACCCTTTCTATCAAAAGGAGCGGGGAAACCGTTGCAACAGTACTTGAAGGAAATTCCTTGGACTGGTAAAACAACAAAAGTAAATCAGTTAATTGAAAATTATTCACATAAATTAACAATATCAAAATTGCCAAAATTAATGCTATATTCAGTACCAGGATTTATTACTACGATAGCAACTGCAATGTGGGCAAAAGAACATTTACCAAATTTAGAAATGGTAGATATCGGAGAAGAGCTTCATTTTGCACAAGAAAGTAATCCCGTTTTGATGGGAGAAGCGATCAGTGTTTGGTTACAAGGAATAGAACAAAGAGTGTAATTATTAGAAAGTCTTTCAACGAGGTGTTAATATGGCTGAAGGTTATAATATTGCAGTGGTTGGTGCCACAGGTATGGTAGGATCTACCACCTTATCCATTTTAGAAGAACGCAAATTTCCAATAAACAAAATTTACTTAATAGCAAGTCACCGTTCGGCTGGTGATACCCGTGAATTTATGGGTAAACCTTATATTATTGAAGATATTAAAGATTTTGATTTTACTCAAACACAAATCGCTTTTTTTTCAGCTGGCGGTGATGTATCGGCTGAATATGCACCTAAAGCCGCAGAAGCGGGTAACATTGTGATAGATAAAAGTTCTTATTTTCGTTATCACGATGATATACCTTTAGTTGTTCCTGAAGTAAATGAAGATGCGATCGCTGACTTTCGTAATAGAAATATTATTGCTAATCCAAATTGTAATACGATTCCTGTCGTAGTTGCTATTAAACCCATCTATGACGCTGTGGGTATCACCCGAATTAATGTTGCCACTTATCAATCTGTTTCTGGCAGTGGTAAAACCGCTGTAGAAGAATTAGCACATCAAACGGGGCAATTACTCAATGGGAGACCGGTTAAACCCAAAGTTTATCCGCAACAAATTGCTTTTAACGTACTTCCCCATATTGATGCCTTTCAGGAAAATGGATTTACCAAAGAAGAAATGAAAATTATTTGGGAAACACAAAAAATTCTGAATGATAAATCGATAGCCATTAATCCAACAGCGGTAAGAGTTCCTGTTTTTTTTGGTCATTCAGCCGCGGTCCATATTGAAACAAAAGATAAATTAACAGCTGCACAAGCAATTGAACTCCTTAAAAAGGCACCCGGTGTCAAACTAATCAGTGGCAAGCATCCTTATCCCACTCCAGTGCACGATGCTGCAGGTCAAGACGAAGTTTTTGTAGGCAGAGTTCGCGAAGATTTGTCTCATCCCAAGGGAATAAATTTATGGGTTGTTGCTGATAACTTGCGTAAAGGTGCTGCACTTAATGCAGTGCAAGTTGCTGAAAAATTAATTGATTCATATCTTTAATTTAATTATCAGAGTTTTTCAGGTTACCTGAAAAACTCTGATTTCGATTTTTATCCAAGCTTCTGAAAATCCATATATTTATTTTAATCGGGACGTTCTTTCTATGTCAGATTCTTTTTCAGCTGCTGTCATTTGACGCGAAAAGTTTATTGCGTCAATAATTTCGGCAGCATATGCATCAGATGAGCATGACAATGGATGCTGAGGGTGATGTGTTTGAATAATAATTGGGTTAGTTTACGAGGAAATTGAGAGATAGTCATTTTTGATTATAATTTATACAAAAAATTACTTCGGTGCGAATTTTTTGAGAGAAAATTGTCAAATTATGAATGAATTTCCCTATTCCTTTTGAGAACTTTTTAGGCTACAGTATGTCTAATTTCCTACAAAAATAGTATAATAAAAGGAAATAAAAAAAGGCAAAAAGCTTAACCACCTAAAACTAGGGTTTGTATGGCGACAAATAGAATAAATTTTAGTCAATTAGAAAAATTGAACGAGTTGTGGTTGCAAATTGTTCCCATGTTTAGTCAAATGTATTCCGATAATAATGTACAAGAAAATATTTTGATAGATTTGCAATATAAAATCGAACAAACGCTTAATCAATTCAATCCAATTGTTAAAGATATGCAATATCGAATAGCCTTTGGCACCAATGACGTAAAAAATTTAATTATGAAAGCAGAAGCCCAATTGGGTGAATTGGATGTGTGTAATTCGCTACTCAAAACTAGGCTCTACAAATTTCATCGCTGTGAATAGGTCTTGTTGACAATTCCAACTATGCTGGCCGCAAATCTTGAATATCTTTTAGCCTTAATTTTCTGTGCTTCCATAATTCAGTACTTGATCCAATAGCAACTGTGCAGTAATCTCCCGTAGGAGACTTATTTAT
>JANWKO010000108.1 GCA_025451335.1 Gammaproteobacteria bacterium | reverse complement strand
TTTGGTTTTTTATTGCCTCTTTGTTTGCTTTGTAAATTTCTAATTCTACGAAATAGTCAGTTAATTTCTCGTCTTGAATTTTTTTAGAGTCATCTTGAAGATTGTCTAAAAGATGAATTGGTTCATTTACAGCAGGCGTTTTCATCATGCCAGGACGACCCACAATACAACCCCAAAGATTAGGAATGACTAACCAATCATCATTTTTTTTAGGCTTTATTCCAACTGCGGCGCCAACCACAGATGCACACACAATCATGGTTGCTACAACGATAAAATCTATTGGACACTGCATTCTTTCGGCTGCATCAACCATAAATTCACGAAATGGTTCTGGAATAATTTCAGGTGGCAATTCTTCAACCGGTAACAATTCATTTTTGATTGGTTCTGGTTCTGGCCATTCATCATTATTAATAGCTGAAGTAATAAATTCAATCATTGGTAAATCAGAAATTTCTTCTTTTGTTGTATTTGGATGTGATTCTAAATAATCAACAATGTCGCCTTTTTCAGGTATATCTAATTTACAAACATCGATGATATTAACTGTACACTTCAATTCTAGAAGAATTTCTTTTACTTCTTCCATGTACTTAATACCGCCAGATATATTATCTGGCCATAATATTACATTACGACCTGCTAATATTGACCAATCAGCACTCTTCGCACTTGTGTCACCTCCAGAAGTAGTTGAAAGTAAGCCCAGCTTAAGCGCAGCATGAACGCATTTTTCTCCCTCAACTATTAAAACTGTTTCATTCAATTTGTTAGTAATTTCCTGAGAAAAATACAAAGATTTTTTGCCTTCAAATTTAGGCTCTTTCAATACAAATTCACCATTTTCAGTCTGATGCATTGGCCAAAATATCTTTTCACCTGTTTGAGGATGTTTTAATCGAATACGCCAATATGGTTTTCCATTCGGCAGTAAATATTGATACAGACCTTCTGGTTTATATCCTTGTTTTATTTTATTCTCTGCGAATTTTCTTGCAGCTTCTTTAGGAGTCAAATTATTCTGCATATGGCCACACCCCCAAAGATTTGCACGCTTCAACAAAACCTAAGTTATGGCGTCTCATATGAAATTTAATTAAATTCCCTTTGGTTTTACATTCCCCACGACATATATAACCTCCGTGTTTCAAATTAATGCTTAGACTGGGAGTTTTATCATCATGGAAAGGGCATACGACTTTTACCCATTCAGTAGCCAATTTTAAATTTGGAAAATATTTTAAATAGTACTCTTTTGGGTCAGGTATCTTATGCCAATTTATTTCTTTTCTAGAATTTTGTTTCATATTACATCCTCCATAAATTGAGTTTATGAAGGAGGATAGTGCAATGCGCTGAGGTGATTATATTTTTCAGAGCAAGTTTAATTAATTCAAATTTGATTTGTTCAGCATTAATTATATAATTGCTATTGAGTTGTTTTTGGGCCACGTTTTCGTCGGCGTGGCTTTTATTTTTACAAGTCATAGTCGCGCTCCTTTTGGATTTGTTTAAATTCCTTTAAAAAATTTTTTTCAATTATCCATATCATTTTTACCCCTTCCCTGATTTTCTAAACTTTTTTATTGTTAAAGCTTTCGAACAGAGCTCGAATATCTTCGATTCGCCATACTGTAATTCGGGGACCGAGTTTTATTGGTTTGGGAAATTTTCCTTCTTTAATACCTTGCCACCATGAGGTTTTACCAATTGGTATAAGTGGAGGAGTTGGAGGGTTGGATTTTGTATTGCCTAATATTTGTTTTAACCGCAAATATCCAGTTGTGGGAAGATAATTCATAAAGACTTCTCCGGTTGTTTAAAGCCCAGATTGTCCTTTAAAGTTTTTTTTAAGTATAAGTTAAAAATATAGAAAGAATTTTTAAGGGGTATTTTTAACTACCATGGGGCAGAAACCAGTAATAGACTATTATATAGAGGCCATTTCAAACAAATATCCGGCAATGGTGCTGTTTTTACCTAGTTTTATTCCTGACTTTTTCTCGAAAAGAGGTTTGATTGAAATCATGAACTCATAAAGATTCCCCTTATGTTTCTCTGAAATCGAATAGTTGTCTGTATAAAGAGTCGGCTCTAAAGAAGACCCTTCAATAAAGATATTACGTAAATATAATAAGATGTCATGTTTGAATCCCTTTTTATTCTTTGTTTCGTCATTCTTAGGTAATGAGCCATATCTTTTTGATGGATTTGTTAATACTGAAGAATAACAAGCCAACTGTAGCTTAGCTAAAATTTCTATTAATTCATCTAGATTTATATGAGCTGAAATTTCTTTTGTTATATCAATGCCGATTTTACTTAATGAAATTGCATCAGAAAGCTCGTTTGCACGTTCCCAAATAGACAATTTAATTTGAATCTTTTCTTTGTAACCAGGATTACTTTTTGTAAAACATCCTAATCCCTTAGCAAGGTTGACACCTTCTAAGAATTTTTTCTTTAAATCAAAGTCTCCGAACTTAAAAGTTTCGTGTATTTTTTTGAGTTCTTGTATTTCTTCATCTGTCCAAAATTCAATGTCTTTTTTGATTTTTTCATCACCTCTAAAATCTTCTTCCTTAATAATTTCAGCAGCAGGAAACGTTCTTGTTCCATAAAAATTATTTTCAATATCTATTTTATTTTTCATTCATTTTATTCCAAATTAAATATTTATCGCTTTATTGAAGGGAATAATGTTACTTGGGTTAGTAGCTACTTGATGCTCAACAATTTCGCCCCATTTAAGCCAAGCTTCTTTTTGTTCGTCTATATAAGGTGCGCGTTGATATGTTTCTGCTAATTTGTTTAATGGTTTATGGTTAAGCATTAGTTCAATTACATGTGGTTGAGTTTTTAGGTGCATTCCCCAAGCAGTAGCTGCGGAGCGCCTCAAATCATGGGTCGTGAAGAGTTTCATGTCTTTTAATGGCGGTTCAGTAATATCTTGATTTTGGTTCTCTTTGTTGGTTTTTTTAGTCACTTTGTCTTTAATCATTAACCGACGAATAGCGCGAGTGAGAGCATCTGTATGAATATGCCCTCTCGAATTTAATCCTGTATCAAAAACAAAATTAGAATTGTGATTAATTTGCTTTAAATCTTGAATTAACTGCTTTGCTATTGGTGATAAAAAAACGGTATGTTCCTGGTTATTTTTTGTTCTGTCAGCAGAAATAACCCATGTGTCAGTTTCAAAATCAATTTCATCGAAACGCATAGCAGCAACTTCGCCTCGCCGTGCGCCAGTTAAAATAAGTAATTTAATTGCTGTAGCAGTAAGGATACTCAGAGACGAAGCTTTCCCAGTTTGTTTTTTTACTGAATGATCAAGGCAAGCCCACAATTTGCGAAGTTCCGGCAACGTTAAGAATCGTTTACGCGGCCGATTAGCACTTGCAGCAAAGTCTTTAGGTTTGAGCAGACGAGCATGATTATGCTCGATAAAGTGGTGAGTTAGGCCGTAATCAAGCATTAAGTTTAGCGTGGTAAGAGCTTTACGGGTTTCTTCTCTGATTTTTTTACGGGTCATTGCTTCAAGTGCACCAGCCAGATGAGCGCGCGTTATGTCTTTAGAAAAAATATTACCTAGAGGGTTTTTTAAATGAAGATTCCATCGGCCTTCATGAGCTTTTATCCAATCCTGAGTAACCGCATTACTTACTTTAAGAAAATCAATCCACGCTTCGAATAGCTTTTGCATGGTTATAGCTTGAGAATTTTCGGCTCTTTTTGCTGCTCTCGCATTTCTCGGGTCTATTCCTTTAGAAACCAAGTCGTGCAATTCAGGTAGCTTAGCTTTGGCTTCTTTGAGTGAAAGATTCTTTCCTTCGATTGTCATGCGAAATTTTCGAGGATTACCAGGCAATTGGTATGAAAAAAGCCAGCTTTGTGCACCTGACGGTCTGACTCTGAGAAATAATCCGTCACCGTAATGTTTTAAAAATTCCTTTTCGCGAGGATGAGCAGTTACAACACTCTTTGACTTATATTTTTTCATAATAAATCCTTGTCTGGGTGACCACTCCGGTGACCAATATCTGCTGAATCTTAGCGAACAGCTAACGAACAAAGTCAGGCAATATAACCGATAAGTTATTTGATTTAAAGGGATTTCTGGACAACGCAGATTTCTAACGGATAAAGTGTATCCTGCCTCCTAAGGGGCAGGTCGGAGGTTCGAATCCTCTCCGGGACGCCAGATGTTGACTTAGCCTAACTGCATTGCTAGGATCCGCAACTTCAATAAAACATTAATTCGGACCTCTAATAATGAAAAGATTTATTACCTCATTAATCGCTTTAGCTTTAACTATGAGTGGCTGCGCAGCTATTCAACCCGTTAGCCCAGAAGTCAATTCACGTGTTATCGCCAGCACAAATCCACCACCAAAAGAGTGTAAGTTTGTCTCGCAAGTCCTAGGCAGTCAAGGTAACTTCTTTACCGGCGGCTGGACTTCTAACGCCAACTTAGAACAAGGCTCTATGAATGATCTGAAAAACAAGGCTTACCTAGCTCACGGTAACTATGTACAGCTGGTAACAAACCGAGCAGGTGCCACAGGCGGCGGCTCTATCTATTCTGATGGCCATGGTGGTTTATTCGGCAGTAGTAGTTCATCTCAAACCAATGTCACCTCAACAGGTAATGTATATCGATGTCCACCTAAGAGCATTGGCTTAGAATAAAATCTTAAAAAAAATAAAGGGGTCATAAAAAGACCCCTTTTTTTTAGCCTCTCTTGCTTATCTTACAAAACTCTTTTCGGGTTAAGCGAATTATCAACAAACCCTAGTGTTTATAAATTTTCATTATATTTATGACGCATCCCACAATGCCCGCCTAAACTACAAGCAAATGCGCTTAAGAAAAATAAGATAAAAATTATGTAAGTGCTAATTATAAGGTTATTGGTACTTAAGTTAGTAGCTGTAGCCGTAACTGCAGCAGCGGCGGCGGCTGGTCCAGCATTTGGAAGCTGAAAACTATTAGCTGCGCCAGAAATAAAATCCGCATAAAAATGAACATATTCGTGAGCTTGCATGGCAACGAATACAGAAACTATTAATGCAAGACACCAAGTCAAAAATCCATAAATAGCACCTATATGACGTAAATTACAATAACTACGTCCTAGGTATCCTGCGATCCATCCAGCTGCAAACATGGATGCAACAATTCCGATACCAGTTCCAATTAACCCGCCTAAAGCCAACGTTTCCACACCTTCACTACTGGTGCTATAAGCTGTTAAACCTATTGCGACCGAAAATAGATTTAACAAGAATGTTAATCCAATTGCAACAAGGGCGCCTGCTACAACAGGTTTCCAGGATAAGCATCGACATTCTGGTGAGTGAATCACTTTAGTTTCTGTAATCATAAATAAAGCTCCAATTAAAGAAGATGCGAAACTAGATAAATTAAAACTAATACTCCAAGAGGAACACCCAATAACCAAGCGATAATGTATTTAGCCATAATACTGACCCCCTCTGACCTATAATTCTAAAAATATAATACCATATTCAGGTAACCTCTTAGATTAGGGTTAACCCTTTACCTAAATTCAACCGAAAAATGTTATAATAATTAGAATTAATAGAGGAGATTCCTGTATGTTGTACTGGGCTCTTGTATTTTTAATAGTTTCAATTATTGCCGGCCTTTTAGGATTTACTGGTGTGGCAGCTGCAAGCGCGGCCATTGCGAAAATCTTTTTTGTTTTATTTCTGTTTATATTCTTACTTTTATTGTTTGTTGGGCTTCTTGCGGTTGATTAGATTTACTGTTAAACACCCAAAACATCAATGCCTAATTGGATTAGGCATTGATGTTTTATTTATCACATCTATTTTTTAGAATATCATCCTGTTTTCTATAACTTAAAAAGTATTTAGCAAGCCTATGAATAGACGAAACAAAACAAAAGTGTATGAAGCATATGAACAAATTGTTGATTGGTTTGATGATGCTCGTACTAAAAATCTCATGGAATCAGAATATCTTAATTTAATCCTAAACTCAGTTCCTGCCGGTGGCTCGATTCTTGATTTAGGGTGTGGAACAGGTGAACCCATCGCAAAATTTTTCATTGATAAAGGTTTTAAAGTTACTGGTATTGATGGTAGTAAAAAAATGATTGAATTATGCAAAAAACGCTTCCCAAGCGAAACATGGATTGTTTCTGACATGAGAGAAATAAATTTAAAAAAACAATTTGATGTCATTTTGGCATGGCATAGTTTTTTTCACCTCGATGGCGAAAGCCAACGTAACATGTTTAAACTATTTGCATCACATCTCAAACCCAATGGCGTATTAGCGTTTACTTCTGGGTATGATGAAGAAGAAGTTTGGAGTGATAATAATGGCCAAGAACTTTATCATGCTTCTTTATCAACTAGTGAATATGAAAAAATCTTGCACGCTAACTCCTTTGAAATATTAATCCATAAAATACGTGATCCACAATGTGGTGAAGCTACCGTTTGGGTAGCAAGAAAAATTGACCGCAAAAATTTGAAATAGCATAGCAAAGGCAGGCTAACGGAAAAGGTGTTCAACAATAGATTTACGCGAAACGATAAGATTAAAAAATACAAATTATTATAAAAATTTGATAATTAATTATTGAAATTCGATAATTAATCATTTATATTGCCTCTATCATCGATGATAACCTTTACAAACAAATGATAAGAGGATCAATATGAACAAAATCAAAAACGTCAGTCTATTTTTTCGGTTAGTCTTTCAACTTATTTTCATTGCTTTACCAATTTTATTAGTAATCAGTTGGATATATGCCCCTGAAGAACTGGTTACTTTAAGTGGGTTTGTTAAATTAAAAGCTATTCCAGATACTTACAATGGAATGCATACATATATCTCTGGAAGTGCGCCTGAAAAAGCCATTTTGCACACTCTCAGTGCCGGAGAAAAAACGGTGGGTTGTTTAGTTAGCGCAATACCCACGTTAATTGAAATGTTTATTCTTTATTGCCTGATTAAATTATTTAGACTGTATGAAAATGGAGAAATTTTTTCACTGAATCATGTGAAATATCTTCGTAATATTGGATTTGCTTTTCTTATTGGTCAATTAATTGAGCCATTTTATCAGTTTATAATGGGCTTAGTGTTAACCTTGAATAATCCGCCTCATCACCGTTATGCTGCAATTACAATGGATCAAACTAATATTGGTATTTTACTTACTGGACTTTTATTTATTTTGATTTCGTGGATTATGGCCGAAGGTTATAAATTAAGCGAAGAACAACAGCTAACTGTATAGGAAGTGTCATGGCTATTATTATTAATTTAGATGTTATGTTAGCAAAAAGAAAAATTCGTTCGAAAGAACTTGCCGAAGCAATTGGTATTACCGAACAGAATCTATCAATATTAAAAACTGGCAAAGCTAAAGCATTTCGTTTAGCAACCCTTGATGCCATTTGTAATTATTTATCTTGTCAACCTGGAGATATTTTAGAACATCAAACAAATTCTTCTTAATTTATAAAACTGGTACAAGAATTAGGGAGGGACACGCCTCCTTAATTCTATCTGTCCTTATTACTATTTGTTCTAAACTAAACTCAATTCAGCACTTGATTCCTAAGCAAATGTGATGATACGTTTTGGCGAGACTGAATTTAGATTAAAAAATTCGCCTTCTTTAAAACTTAGTGAAAAACAAGCAAAAGAATTATTAAAAAAAGAAATTGCTGCAATACAAAAAGAAGCAAATGATTTTATGCAAAATGTGCTTGCTCTTGAAAATCAAGCAAAAAATTTGCAAGAAAAAATTGACCATTGCAATTTATTGCTTGATACAGTAAAAAATTATCCTTCTCAAATCGAAAAGCAACGGTTTTTTAAACCCGAGCAACCAGAACTAACCGTCATTAAACAACGATTTTCACGAGCAGAACGTCCAGTTTTACTGAGTATTTAGAACAGAAAAAAGGGTGTCAAAACTAAGTTTAAGTCAGCTTCATAAGCTGACTTAAACTTAGTTTTGACACCCTTTTTACACTAATAAGGACTTTGCACGACAACGTAATTGCCGCCTGAAGCCTGATAATAATTGCCATTACAATTATAATATCGGACACCTTGATAATAAAATCTCGAACATTGTGATGGCAAAGTTGCTATGACTGAACCAAGAGCAAGTCCTGCGACACCAGCAGCAATGGGCGCACCGTAATA
>JANWKO010000107.1 GCA_025451335.1 Gammaproteobacteria bacterium | reverse complement strand
GTTCTATGTCTGATGAGTTTACTGAATTTAGATTGACAATGTAGCGCATTGAAAGATTCCTTTCAGTGAATGAAGAGGCATAAAGGATAGCATTTTCTTTTAGAGGCGCAAAATGTAAATTTGCATCCGCTATAAGTTCTCCTAAATTTGGAGATGAAATTGCATTAGCCTGCGGAAAATATGTTTTACACAGCGGACCCAATCAAGTTATTATGCAGCCCAATCAAATCGATGAATGGAATTCTAAAAAAGTAACTGGATCTATTGCAACCGCCTCAAATACAATAATTTTTAATCAATACAATCTAGATAAAGGCTATTGCATTGGCGATAGAATGACCCCTCCGCCAAGCCCTTTTGAAGTAGAAGTTTCTCGTGTAAATAACATTCTCATCTTGAAACGAATATATTAGAGCGGAATCATTAATTAGCCCAAGCATCAGGTTGAATAACAAAGCACAAGCTTTCAAAAAATGGTAAGTTTTGTTGTGCTAAGTGAGCCGTTTTTTTAAAACTTGTGAGGAAGCTAATCCAACCTGAGGTGAAACTATTAAGGGCTGACTAACTTTGATTCCGCTCTAGCTTAACCCGATCTTCAATAAAATCAAGCGCCTACTCTATGCGAAGTATAAACCAACTGTATATTTACTTGCAAAAGTAATGCAAATGCATTACCATTATTATAAGAATTATGCTCCATCAATTGGAGAAATGATATGCCCAAGATATTACAAGCAGCATCCACATTAACAGATCGTTATCAAACAACCATTCCTGAACCGGTACGCGAATTGCTGCATTTAAATAAACGAGACAAAATCACTTATACCATGGAAGACAATGGCAAAGTTTTAATTTCTCGAGCAAATGAAGAGGATCCTGTCATTGCCGATTTTCTCAATTTTCTGTCAACCGATATAAAAAATAATCCATCACATATTCACTCTTTCAGTCCAACTCTTATCGATCGAGCACGTAGTTTAACATCAGGTGTTGAAGTTGATTTGGATGCTCCACTCGATGAAAAGGATGAATAGCATTTGATAAAAGAATTAATTGTAAATGAATGGTGTTTACTAGCACATTCTTTATTTTTAAATCAATATGAAGATTTAATAAAAGAAGTTGAAAAACATCGTCAAAAAGACTCTTTACACTACAAAGAAAAAAATTCTACGAAAAGGTTAGCTGCAATTCAAAAATTAATTTTTGAAAAAATACCGCAAGATCCAACTTTGCCGGAATATCGGCAAGGAACAACTCTTGGAGATGAATACAAACACTGGTTTCGAGCGAAATTTTTTCAACAATATCGATTATTTTTTCGATATCATCTTGAAAGCAAAATAATCATCTATTCATGGGTAAATGATGAAAACACGAAACGTGCGTATGGCAATAAATCTGACGCATATTATGTTTTTAAAAAAATGTTACAATCAGGCCGACCACCAAATGATTGGAATGCCCTATTAAAAGAAGCAAAAAAGGAAATATCAATAAACTACTAAAGTCTTAGCCCAATGTCCTGAAACCCATTGCCAATTTGTGCAAGAACTTCCTTGGTATTCTGGACAGGACCAATATCCATCCACCCAAGCAACATTACCTGTTCCAGGATATTGACAGACTTGATGTTCATCAGTCCAAACGTCTTTATACCATCCGGCTGCAACATTAAAACAATTAACATATCCGGTAGGCACTTCGACAACTTGTTGTGGAGGAGGTACCTTTGTAACGATCACTTCTTTTGTCGTAGTAACAGGAACAACTGCGGTTGAGGGAGTCGTAACGACAGCCTGTGTTGCAGGGGTAGTAACTACTGCGGTTGCAGGTGCGGCCACCACTGTAGGTTCAGCGGCAGGAACCACCGTCGTCGTATCAGTAGGAACAACCACCGTTTCATCAGCAAAAGCGGTGACACTTGCAAAAACAAGCCAGGTGAGCAAAAATTGAACTTTATGAATATGCATATAGTTACTCCTCCACCGATCAAAAATCGAAAATAAGAAGTTAACTTGTATATTATTTAGATTACGCTTAATGCTCCACAAGAGCAATTATATAAATCAATAACTTACACAATTATCCAGATAATGATTTAAAAAAGCCCCACTCCATTATGCTCTCGAGGGTATTCTATAAAATCCAAAGATAGTTGCTAGCGCTTTATATTCTCCGCTATCATAAGCACCATGAATCAACACGCACCTTCTCAACCAATTGGAATCTTTGACAGCGGCATAGGCGGTCTAACCGTCGCAGATGCTATTGTTAAACATTTGCCCAAGGAAAACATAGTTTATTTTGGCGATACGGCGCATTTACCTTATGGTGACAAATCCGCCTCTACTATTCAGGCTTATTCTGTCAAAATCGCCCATATGTTATTGCAACAACAATGTAAATTAATTTTGATTGCTTGCAATTCTGCTTCAGCTGCCGCTTTTGAATTAGTTAGAGAATATATTGCTAGCAAAGCGATTGTGATGAATGTGATTGATCCCGTCATCCTTCTTTTACGCGATCATTACCCAAACAAAAATATCGGTTTAATTGGCACTCGTCAGACTGTCAATTCGAATGTGTATAAGAAAAAAATTGATGATTTAAATCGTGGCATTCAAGTGACGTCTCTCGCGACGAATTTACTAGCTTCAGCCATCGAAGAATTTGGTAATGGTAAAGCGATTGATGGTGTTCTCGAAGAATATTTGTCGCACCCTACTCTAAAAAATCTCGATGCGCTTGTGTTGGCTTGCACACACTACCCGATTGTAAAAACTAAAATTGCTCATTATTTTGATCATAGCATGGAAATAATCGATCCTTCAGATACCGTGGCAAAGGCTGTCAAAGCTCATTTAGCTGATGCAAATTTATTAAATGTGGGCGGCCCCGGTATGAAACGATTTTATGTATCGGATTACACTGAATCTTTTGCTACCGGAACTAAAATATTTTTCGATGAAAAAATTACTCTAGAACATTATCCACTTTGGGAATGACATGAATTATCGACATTCTTATCATGCGGGTAATTTTACTGAAGTGTTTAAACATGTCATCTTGATAGGCTTAGTTCAGCATTTATTAAAAAAAGAATCGAGTTTTTGCTATCTAGACACCCATTCCGGAACAGGTTGTTACGACTTACTGTCTGAAGCCGCACAAAAAACACAGGAATTTACTTTAGGTATTGCCAAAATTTATTCTGAAAAAAATCCACCGGATTTTGTTAAAGATTATTTACAATGTGTAAAAAAAATCAATCCTAATTCCGAATTACAATTTTATCCAGGCTCCCCTTATTTTGTGAAAGAAATGTTACGCAAACAAGATCGCATGATTTTGTCTGAGCTTCATCCTGAGGATTACCAACTTCTTAAAAATTTTTTCCCCCATGACAAACAAGTGGCCGTGCATCATCAAGATGGTTACCAAAGTTTAAAAGCTTTTTTACCCCCTAAGGAACGCAGAAGCTTAGTCTTAATCGATCCTTCCTATGAAAGTTCAGATGAGTTTGAAAAATTACTTAAATGGCTGCCAGAAACAATAAAACGTTGGGAAACAGGCATTTATGCCATTTGGTATCCCATAAAAAATCGCTCCGCAACAGATCGATTTCTAAAATCGTTAAAAGAAAAAATCAAACATCCCTTCATGATTGCTGAGTTAAGCATTTTTCCAGAAGACACTTCCTTGCAATTAAATGGCTGCGGCATGGCCATTATCAATCCACCTTGGCAATTTGATTTAAAAATGCAGGGTGTATTATCATGGTTATGGCATAGATTAAGTATTGATAATAAGGGTCGTTTTAGTCTGACATCTGCGTAAAAAACCTCGATTTTTAGAAAATAAAATCGAGGTTTTTCATAAAGCTGAATTTATTAGATATAAACACGAGGTATCGGTTTAACTGTCTCTTTTATTGGCTGGGTAAAATGACTTTTTCTTGTTGTAATCTAGCTTGTAATTCTTTAAGGCTTTGCATAGCTTTCGCTTTATCATCGAAACTAGCTGTTACATCACTTTCAAAATAATCTAATTTAGCAACCCCGCCATTTTTATTTGCTATATCCAAATAAATCTTAGCTAAATTTGTCGTTGCTTCCTAATGCTCTTATTGTATTAACATTCATTTTGTCAGGCCAATTGTGTATAGACCAACTCACACCAAAATGATTAGCAACGCCTTCTTTTATTCTTAATGCATCGCGGGCAAATATACTGACTTGGTATTGCATTTGTGATCTAAACATAAACATACTTCCTCGTTAATAAAAAATCTGAGCAAACTATATCACGGCATGTTTTTTTTTGCAACGAAAAGACATAATAAGAACAAATAATGACCTCTTGCTGAATGTCGTTTAAACATAGACCCAGTTAGTTGATAATTAAGGCATTTCTATTATAACAACTTCATTAGGACAAATTTGTCCAATGATGATTAGACAAATTTGTCCAATGTTATTTATAATAAAATAATAATAGTAAAATGGACAATATTTAATGTTAGCTACATATTCAAATCACAATCTTTTTAAAGAATCCCTAGATTTATTTAATCAGAACGACCCGCATTTGCGTAATCTATCCCAAATGCAATATCAATACAGCCCCAGCTGGTGGACACATTTATCTCTGGATACACATGGTATTTACATTTTGACGGGTGGTCGACAGATTGGAAAATCTACTTCTTGCAAATTACTTATTAGACATTGTTTAGAAAATAAAAATTTCACACCGAGTAATATTTTATATTTGCCTTGTGATGAAATTTATGATGCCAAAGATTTAAGTGCTATTTTAAGATTTTTTTTAGATTCAACAGCAAATGAAAAATTCTTGTTAATTATTGATGAAATTACTTATGTTAAACATTGGGATCGTGTCATCAAATCGTTAGCAGATGAAGGCTATTTTACACACGGAATTTGTGTATTGACTGGTTCAGATACGCTAATATTAAAAGAAGCTGCTATGAGCTTCCCAGGAAGACGCGGCAAATCAGCTCAAACAGATTTTCACATTTATCCTCTTACTTTTTCTGAATATGTAACATTAGTCAATCCAAACTTGAATCCTACTACTGAATTGCTTTATAACCTATTTCAAAATTATTTAATTTGCGGTGGATATTTACGTGCGATCAATGATCTTGCTGAATATGGAGAGGTAACACCAGCTACTTTCATGACTTACGAACATTGGATTCGAGGGGATTTCTTAAAACGTGAAAAAAAAGAAAATTATTTATTTGCAATATTACATGCATTATTAACTATTGGCGTTTCACAAATTTCTTTCTCTGCACTGACACAAAAAATAGGCTTAATGAGCAAAGAAACTTGCATCGACTACATAAAACTACTTGAACGAATGGATATCTTATTTGAGCTTGAGGCATTTGATCAAAATAAAAAACAAGGGTTCCCAAAAAAAGATCGCAAATTTCATTTCTTTGATCCATTTATTCAACGCACGATAGCACGTTGGTTAGTTAATGAAGGCTATGCAAATTCAATCGATTTAGAACCTTCACTTGTTGAAGCTACTGTGGCCAGTCATTGCTATCGTTTTGGGAAAACGTTTTATTTTAAAGGCAACCAAGGAGAAGTTGATGTTATTTGGCTTAAAGAAAAAACAATACAAGCCATAGAAGTAAAATGGTCCAATCAATTACGTCCCAATGATTTAAAGACCCTAAAGCAATTCAAACATAGTTTAATCTTAGGTAAAAATCAGCAAGAAGGTTTAATAGAAAATATTAAATCCATGCCTGTATATCTTTTTCTTTATCAAATGCCATAATCCTGGATCATTAGCATCCTGGGAACAGGTAAAAACCTATTTCAAACATCGTAAAAAATTGCACAACACAATTAAAGTCCGCAGAGATGCTTGATTTTTGTACGCAACAGTGGCTTGCGTTGCAAAAAAAACACGTTCCGTTATTATTAGCGCTTCAAATTAATAACGAGGATTAATTATGAAATTAAAGATTTTCGAATCAAATTTAACTAAAGAAGATCCAGATTGCGCCGAATTTTTAATTGCTTATGCTGAATCTGATGAATCTAC
>JANWKO010000106.1 GCA_025451335.1 Gammaproteobacteria bacterium | reverse complement strand
GCAACTCTTCTTCTGTTGTATTAAATAATGGATTTAAATCTCCAAAATGATTAGCAAGATTTTTTGCAGTGGCCTCGCCTACTTCACGAATACCCAGCGCATAAATAAAACGGGCAAGCGTGGTTTTTTTACTTTTCTCTAAAGCATCCAATAAATTTTGCGCTGATTTTTCTGCCATTCGTTCCAAATCAGCAACTCGTTCCAACCTTAAAGAATATAAATCAGCGACATTTTCTATTAGTCCTGTATCCACCAGTTGATCAACTAATTTATCTCCTAATCCTTCAATATCCATTGCACGACGCGAAGCAAAATGCTTTATTGCTTCTTTACGTTGTGCGGGACAGAATAATCCTCCGGTACAACGCGCTACTGCTTCACCTTCAATATGTTCAATCTCAGAATGACACACAGGACAATGTTTTGGTAAGTGAATGGCTTTAACATCTGCGGGACGATCTTGTATAACAGCAGCAACCACTTCAGGGATAACATCCCCTGCCCGTCTGACGATAACTTTATCGCCAATATGAATATCTTTACGCTTAATTTCATCCATATTGTGCAATGTTGCATTACTGATGGTTACACCGCTTACAAATACAGGTTTTAAACGTGCAACAGGTGTCAAAGCACCGGTTCTACCAACTTGAAATTCGACAGACTCAATGGTTGTCATAACTTCTTGTGCTGGAAACTTATGTGCAATTGCCCAGCGTGGCGCACGTGACACAAATCCTAATTTTTCTTGTAATTCAATTTTATTAACTTTATAAACTACGCCATCAATTTCATAAGCCAAGTGATCGCGTTTTTTCTCCATCTTTTTATGAAACGCTAAACATTTTTCAACTCCTGCAACGACTGTCGTCTCAGGATTAACACGCAAACCCCATTTTTGTAAAGAATTTAAAATATCACTGTGTCGATCAGGTAATTTAGCACCTTTTACAGTACCCACACCATAACAAAAAATAGCGAGAGGACGTGACGCTGTTATTTTCGGGTTTAATTGCCTAACACTTCCTGCAGCAGCATTACGCGGATTAACAAAAATTTTTTCACCTTTTTCTTGTGCACGTTGATTTAACTGATTAAACCCTTCTTTGGGCATGAAAATTTCACCACGGACTTCTAATATGTTTGGAAAATCATTACCTCGCAAGTGCAAAGGAACAGAATGAATAGTTCGTACATTTTCTGTAATATCCTCGCCGGTAAAGCCATCACCCCGAGTCGCTGCTTGAGTAAGCAGGCCATTTTCATAGCGCAAGCTTACCGCAAGTCCATCTAATTTAGGCTCACAGACAAATTCAATTATATCCGTCGTTTTCAAACGGTCAGTTATGCGCTGATTAAAAGCCAAGATATCCTCATCAGTAAAACCATTTTCTAAAGATAACATGGGAATATCATGTTTGATTTCAGCAAATTCTTTCAAAGGATGAGCACCCACGCGTTGCGTGGGAGAATCTTTAGTAATTAATTCAGGATAGTTAGTTTCAAATTCTTGCAGTTTTTTAAATAAATTATCCCATTCTGCGTCTGAAACACTGGGATTATCTAATACATAATACTTATAATTATGTTCATTGATTTGTTCACGTAGTTTTTGAACTTGATTAATAATGTTATGCGGTGGTTTCATATTTTTGCAAAGAATTATATTGTGTTATTTTTTGTTGATATTCATGTTTTACTTGAAAAGTCCAAGGTTTACCTGGCGCAGCAAATAAAACACCATCTAAATCATCAGCCAGTTGAAAAGCAGTATTTAACATGGTGTTAAAAGCTAATTCCGGATCGGGTGAATTTCGCAGATCCATAAATAATGTTAATCCATTACAAGAAAATTCCCCCATGCGATCTAAATTAAAATCACCGGGTTTAGTAGCAGAAGCTAAACTAAATAATTTCACATCTTTTTTTACAGTCGTGTAATAGTGAAAAATATTCATTTCACCATATTGCAATCCTGTAGCTAAAATAGCTTGCAATAAATCATAAGAAGCGAAAGAAGAACCTGGCTTGGCAAGAACCATTAATAATAAAATGTCGTCTTTTGAAGGTGATTTTTTTGATCCAGAAATTATTTTATCTTCTTGTGTAACAGATGCAGCAGAATTTACGGTTACTTGATTGGCCAGAGTTTGATTACTGTCACTTTCTTCAGCATCGATTTCGGAAGTGGCATAAGGACAGGTTGGTTCTTTAAAAACATGAGGTTCTTTTAAAGATTTTTTATCAAGTTTCATATCTGATAGATGGACGACTTTATAACGTTGGCGTTTAAGCAATGTATCTATCAACATAAAAACCAAAAAAAGAACAGCAACAACTAAAGTTCCAATTTTAAAATAACCTTCCATTGATTATGCTCCTGCTAAACTGACAGCCTCTTCTACATTGACACTAACTAATCTTGAAACGCCAGGTTCATGCATAGTCACGCCCATTAAATGTTCGCCCATTTCAATCGCCAATTTATTATGACTAATAAAAATAAATTGTGTTTTATCTGACATAGCTTTAACCAACTGGCAGAATCGACCTATATTCGCATCATCTAACGGTGCATCTACTTCATCCAGCAAGCAAAATGGAGCAGGATTTAAATGGAATATAGAAAATACTAAGGCGATTGCTGTCATGGCTTTTTCACCACCTGACAACAAATGAATCGTACTATTTCGCTTACCTGGGGGACATGCCATAACAGCAATCCCTGCATCTAATAAATTCTCACCCGTCAACTCAAGATAGGCGCGCCCACCACCAAATATTTTAGGAAATAATTCTTGGAATCGTTCATTCACTTTATCAAATGTTTCTTTAAATCGCGCACGGGTTTCTTTATCAATTTTACTTATCGCATTTTCTAAGGTTGTCAAACCTTCCTGCAAATCATTATATTGCTTATCAAGATATTCTTTGCGTTCTGAGCAAGAAGAATATTCTTCAATAGCAACCAGATTAATCGCGCCCAAACGAGCAATACGCTGTGTCACTTGTTCTAATTGGGTATGATACTCATCAACATTAGCATGTTCGGGTAACTGTTTTAAAATTTCATCAAGTTCAAAACTAGTTTCCTTACATTGCTCCAGCAATGTTTCAGATTTGACCTTGAGTCCTTGCCATTCGACACGCAATGTTTCCAGCATATCCCTAAATTTGGCAATTTCACGTTCAATATTTTGTCGACTATTTTCTAAATTTCGCAATTCTTGTTCAAACACTTCTACCTTTGAACGCGCATCCTGTAATTCATCTTCAATTTGCAAACGCTGTGTTAATATCGTATCTAGTGATTTTTTTAAATCTTCAATAGGCGAAGCTGCAGCTAATTCTTTTTCTAAGATTTCTTTACGTTCGGTTAGTGATGTAATCTGAGATTGTAAACGCTTGACTTGAAGTTGTAATGATGAGCGCTTAGATTTATTCGTTTGAAGCTGAATTTCATATAAATGAACTTGTTCTTTTGCTTGATTTAATTGCTCACGACAATCGTGTAAAACATCACGTACCGTGTCGCGCTGTTTTGTTAAGGTTTCTCTTTGTTCATTTGACTGTTCTAAATCCTTCAAGGCTTGTTGCCATAAAGTACGAGATTGCAGCAAATTCGTTTCGGTTTCTTGGAGTTGCAATAATCCTTCATCTTGTTCACGTCGGAGGCGTTCAACACGTAATTGCAAATCTCCTAATCGTTGCTGCTGCATCTTTTGTTGTGCTTGAACTTCTGCCGCTTTAGCATGTGATTGGTTGACAGCTTTTTGCAGCTCATCACGTTGAATCTCTAAATCATTTAATTGTTCACGATTCTGGGCAATGGTATTTTCAAGTTCATTTTGGGTATCAGATAATTCACCGATCTGCTTGGTTAATTGTTTTAACTCTTGTTCACGTTGAAACACACCTGCTTCTGGATTTTCCTCACGCGACACACGCAACCAGGAAGAACCCAACCAAATACCATCACGGGTAATTACGGATTCATGTGATTCTAATGATTCACAAATAGTTAATGCTTCATCATAAGTTTCAGCAATATAAATGCCGGATAATAAAGAAGCTAAAGACCATTTTGATTTGATTTTATTTAGTAATAGATTTGCATTAATAGAATGATTTTTCGTTGCTTTATCCGTTGTAAATACGCACAAGCTTCCTTCATTAAATTCATTTAATAAAGCAGTCACATTTTGCAATTGCTCAACACATACTGCTTGTAAATTTAATCCTAATACTTTTTCTACTGCATATTCCCAACCTGATTCAACTTCTACGCCTTGCGCTAATCTGGGTTGTTTTTCTAAATTATGCTTACTTAACCATTGGATAACTTGATTATTCCGCTGACCTAATGCGGTTTGCTGTAACGCTTCTAAAGAAGCTTGCTGACCACGAGCTTTTTGTAATTGATTTCTCACTTGATCGAGTTGCTGCGTCAACTGATGTTGAGCTGACTGGAGCTCAGTAATCTCATCACGTATACGCGCGAGTTGGTCATCTTGATATTGTGTTTGTTCATTCGCAGCTTCAACAAGTTGTGATAATTCTGTGATTTCCTTATCCAATTGCGAAAAATTAATTTGTTCTTGTTCTTGCAATAAATTGGCTTGTCGTTGTTTTATTGACGCTAATCGCTGTTCTAAATGTTGAATACGCGTTTGCTCAACTTGAGCTATTTGTGTCGAATTTGCAACAGTTTGATTGAACTCTTCCCATTGAGCTTGCCAAGCTTGTGTAGAATGCTCTGCTTGAGCAAGTGCTTGCGTCATTTTAATAGAAGCTTCATTAGCTGATACCAATTCAGGTTCTAATTCTTCCGCTTCTAATGTTAATGTTTGTAATTCTTGTTCAATTTCTTCTAATTCCGTTCTCGTCGTTTGCCAATCGTTATTAGCTTGTTCAATATCATCTTTCCATTGTTGCTGGCGTTCTTCTGAATGCCGTATTTCTTGTTCAATTCGAGTAATTTCACTGCCTGTCGCATAATAACGACGTTGTACTTCTTGGAAATTTTCAGTTTCAGTTCGTTGCAGTTCACGTCGACTTTCTATACGTAAATTATTATCGCTTAATTCTGCATGGCGTGCTTCTAAACCTGTTTCTTGTTGTTGAATTTGTAGAGTCGCTTGTACTAAACGTCCGTCAATTTTTCGCCATTGTGTTGCAAGCCATTGTGCTCTTAGCAAACGTTCTTCTTGTTTTAATAACTTAAACTTTTCTGCTGCATTGGCTTGTCTTTTCAAGCTTGCTAATTGTTTATCTAATTCGGTACGTAAGTCATTTATACGATCTAGATTCTCTTTTGTATGTTGAATACGATTTTCAGTTTCACGGCGACGTTCTTTATATTTTGAAACACCTGCCGCTTCTTCTAAGTAAATTCTCATATCATCTGGTTTTGCTTCAATGATACGAGAGATCATATTTTGACCAATAATTGAATAGCTTCGAGGACCTAATCCGGTGCCCAAAAATATATCAATGATATCTCTTCGTCGACAACGTGTACCATTTAAAAAATAACTGGAATCCCCTTCTCGGGTAATTAAGCGACGAATAGAAATTTCAGAATATGAAGCATACTCACCACCTAAGCTACCATCTTGGTTGTCAAAAATTAACTCAACCGATGCCTGTCCAACTGGTTTTCGTGAACTCGAGCCATTAAAAATCACATCCGTAAGCGATTCGCCACGCAAATACTTGGCTGAACTTTCACCCATAACCCAACATACTGCATCGATTATATTCGATTTACCGCAACCATTTGGGCCAACAACAGCGACTAATCTACTCGGGACTAAAACTATAGTGGGATCGACAAATGATTTAAAACCTGCCAATTTGATTTTTTTAAGCTGCATACTATCTCAACTATAAATTAAGAGAAAATCCTGGAGAGAGAGTATAACGTAATAGAGTGAAGGTTGACCATAGCGAGATTAAACATTTATCAACATTTATGTATGAGAAGACATTCCCTCGCAAAAAATGTTCAGATCGAATAAAATAATAACATGACGGATTTTCCTGATTCATCAAATAAGCGTATCGAATCCTGGCTTCCTTATGCTTTTGCGGGGATAGGCATTCTCGCTGTTATTGTCCTATGGTTTTGTCTAATAAATATCTCAATTTTACCTCCTTTAAGTGCTTCAATTATTAGAGGAATTGAATTATTAATTTTATTTTTTCTGCTCGCTATTTTGATTGGCATTTGTATTCTTTTTTTATTAAATCAACGGCAAACATTATTGGGTTTTATTAATCAAAATTTAAACAAAGAAAAGCTAGAACGTATGCAAGTTGCTGAAACAAAGCAAAAATTAGAAAAAGCTTTTTTACAAGGGCAAAAATTACAAGCCATTGGAACCTTAGCAGGTGGCATTGCCCATAATTTTAACAATATTCTTTATGCTATTATCGGATATACGGAAATGGCTCGTGAAGATGTTGATAAAAATAGCATAATTTATAATAACTTAGGCAATGTTTTAGAAGCTGCGAATCGTGGCCAACAATTGATCTCTCGAATTTTAACTTTTAGCAGGCGTCAACATCAGACTCTGAAGCCAATTAAAGTTCAAGCCACCATTGAAAGTGTTTTATCTTTATTAAAACCCACCATTCCTGCTAGTGTAGATTTAGATTTTCAACCTATGCCAGAGGATTGTATTATCCTAGGAGACCAAACTGAACTACACCAAGTTTTAGTCAATATTATTAATAACGCCGTAGATGCAATGGATGGGGAAGGAACGATAATAATTCGCATCAATAAAATTGACACGCACAATAAGGAAAATAAAAAATACTGTAAAATTGATATAGTTGATACTGGGCATGGCATGGATCACAGCACAATAGAACGCATTTTCGAACCTTTTTTTACCACCAAAGAAGTAGGCAAAGGGACTGGATTGGGGTTATCCACCGTTCACTCGATCATTACTGAACATCAAGGTGAGATCACTGTCAGTAGCAAATTAGGAAAAGGCTCAACCTTTACTTTGTTGTTACCTATATATAAAGGGAGATAAACATGGCAAAGATTTTATTAGTCGAAGACGATGATCTTGTCAGAGATATGTTGGTACAAATGCTGCAAAGAGCAACTCATGAAGTTCTCAGCGCCGCAAATGGCGAAGAAGCGATAGAAATCCTGAGGAAAGTTGAACCTGATATATTAGTCACAGATTTAATTATGCCGAAAAAAAGTGGCATAACACTTATTTCAGAAGTTAAAAATAAACATCCTAAAATGGAAATTATCGCAATTTCTGGTGGTGGCCGCTTAGATCCAACTGGATATTTGGATTTGTCAGAATCTTTAGGTGCATCGGTTTCATTTGAAAAACCCATCGATAAAGCAGCTTTGTTAATGGCAATTGATTTGTTATTGCATACTAGAAAGGAAAATATTTCTTAATTATTCCAATAATGACGATGATGCTCTCGAAATAGAATAGGTTGAGAAATTTTATCTGCAACAACTTTCAGTTGAATCGCGCCTGCTTTAGCCGTATCGAATTTTTTTGCATTAAGCGCGTCATATTTTGCAACAACTGATGGATGCGGTAAATGATATCGATTTCTATATCCTACCGGAAAAAGCACATACTGCGGATTGACTGCATACAGGAACGCATCCAACGCTGATGTCTTGCTACCATGATGGGGAGCAATAATAATGTTAGCACGTAAATTTTGATCTTCTACGTCTAACAAATAATTTTCAGCATATTTTTCAATGTCACCAGTCAACAAAATCGTTTTATTTTTTGTTGAAATTCGCAAGACGCAAGAACTGTCATTATTGAAACCTAAATGATGCAAAGTTGGATACAAAAATTTAAAAATCACATCATCCCAAATCCAAGTGTCTCCTCGTAAGCAATAATCTGTATTTTTAATAGAAAATTCATTAGGGACACTAGTTTTTATTTTCAATACCGGCATATTTTTTAAAATAGCTGATGCGCCACCAATATGATCATTATCACCATGACTAATAATCAACATATCAAGATTTTGTATTCCAATAGATCGTAAATATGGCATGACAACACTCTCTCCCATATCATTATTGGAGCTCAACTTGGCACCGGTATCAAAAACCAAAATATGTTTTTGTGTTTGTATAACAGTAGATAAGCCTTGTCCAACATCTAATAATGCTAACCAAACTTCTCCTTTTAGTGGCACTGGAAAATGATAAAAAAACAAAGGTAATAAACCGATTCCACCTAACCATCTTCCTGGAAAACCTATAGGCAACAATAAAATCGCCATCCCTAAACATGCTACAATCAAACTCCAAAGATTTGGTATAACTTGATACCATGACGACCATGATAAATGAGCCAGCCAAGTTAATACTATCCAAAGCAAACCAAGACTTTTATCGGCAAAAATTAATAAATAACTTCCGATTTGATCTGAGAAAAGCAAAATAAAACTTCCCAATAAACAAAAAGGAACGATTAAAAATCCAACCCAAGGAATAGCAATACTGTTCGCAATCAATGACACAATGGAACTTTGTTGAAACAACCAAAAACTAAAAGGTATTAATCCCAGTGTAATAACCCACTGAATCCTACCCCACTTCCACCAAAATCCTTTCGGTGCTAAACGACTATTAACCCCATAAATAATTAATGCCACTGCTCCAAAAGATAACCAAAAACTTTCCGTCAATACGCAAAGGGGATTAATCAATAAGACAATAATTAAAGCTAGACTCCAAGCTTGCCATGCAACACTATTACGACGTAAAAGTTGCATACATAAAAAAACTGCCAGCATAATACAAGCACGTTGTGTGGGTATTGAAAAACCTGCTAAAGCACTGTAAAGAAAAGCAATTAATAAAGCGGCTATAGCACCAATTTGTTGTGAGGGTATGATTAATAATAATTTTCCACTTCGGCGCCATAACCACGAAATAAATGTATAAGCAAACCCTGACATGAAACCAATATGCAAACCAGCAATTGCCATAAGATGATTTGTACCGGTATTACGTAAAATCTCCCAATTTTTTGCTTCAATGCCATGTCGTTCTCCAAGAATTAAAGCAACAATCCAAGGAGATGTCTCTGTATGAGGTAAATTTTTTTCGATTTTTAGTTTTAAAAACTCACGTATACGATGCAGAGAATAATGATACCAGTGACTATTTAATAATTTATTGTCTTTATCATCATTAATCACATATCCAGTCGCACGTATGCCTTCTTGAAAAGCATAAGCTTCAAAATCAAATCCTCCAGGATTCATTAAGCCATGGACTTTCTTTAAACGAACTTGGAATTGCCATTTATCACCTACAGCTAAAAATTGCGAGGAATTCTTTTTAAAATGAGCATTGCGCCAATTTAAACGTAACAAACCATGAGCCTTAAGAATTTTATTTGCAAATTGTATATTTTCAACTTTAAATAAAAAACTAGAATTCATTTTTGTTATATCTGGAATGGACGCGATATATCCTGTTGCAATAATATTTTTTTCCTCTAAATATTCGGGCAAACTCCAGGACATTTGTGCATGGGCATACCATAAGCACCAAACAAATCCCAATATAAATGCAGCAATCAAAAGTCGAGTAACGTGCAAACTACTTTTGATTTTCACTTGCAAACTTACATTGATAACACTATTAATGAATGATGGAGATAATAATCGTGGCCAAAAATATAATATTGGTACTAGTATAAATATCATTAACCATTTTTTTTCAGGTAATGATGAAAAATTTTGTAATAGTAAAATACCTAGCAAAAATGCTAAAGAAAATAATCGCATTGATTTGTCCTTATTAATTAAGAATGAAAACTAAATTTTGAGTGCTTAAAAATTCCCAATGAAAAAGTAATCAACTAAGCATGCGGGCTGTTTTACATAACAAATTCCTGAGAAAGAAATGTAATCTCCGCTACTCAGCCTGCTCATGCAAAGGCCTTCTTTGGCCTTGTGCATGAGTTGTAGCATCCATGTCACAACCCTTTGGGCGACGATTGCGCTGGCTTCCGTTGCTCGATTTTCTTTCTAAAGGAATTTGTTCATATGAAGAAGCCTACATGCTCTGTCGTCGGATACCTAGGTTGCAGTGTGCGAAATAAAAAAAGGGGGGTATGGCTGGATCATTTTTCAGGCGTAATAGGCATATATAATTCCACCGCACTCATTTTCATGTCAAGAAATTTTGTAAAAAGTGGAAAAAAAAATTAAATTTAGCATCAGAAGCCGTTAGCGAGAGCATTTAATGCAGTAAGAACTCGCGGTGGGCTTCTGAATGTTGTTTACAATTAATCGTAAACTTTAGCAGCAGCATCAAGTTTACAATCAAAAGAAACTTTATCTGTCAAAGATGAGTAATTAGTCGCATCCAAAACTTGAAATGATAAATTAACATTATTATCAGACGTCATGGTATATCTCAGAAATTGGTATACAGGTTTTGCAGGGAAAATTTGATCATTTAAGGTAAAATGCATTAGCGATGTAGAAATTCTACCGAATTTATCGATTACAATTTCGTTAGGCGTAAATACACCCATATTATTTATATCTTGAAGAAGTGAATTTTTTTCTGTTGAACATTTTGAAAAATCTATCGCAATACGAATAGATTTTCCAGTCGTTACAGCTGATTTAACTTGATCAAAATTATGTAACTCATCAGCAAAAGTATTGGTTACCATCAATAACAAAGATAATAATAGTAATTTACGCATGTCTATTTTTCTCCATCCTTGGTTAGAAGCATTGATTACGACAAGACTGTAGCCGCCATAATTGATTGTAGTATAACAAGTCTTTAGCTAACCGTAAAAGTCTCGCTTATTAATTCGAATCGATTTAATAGAATCAAACGTAACCCATTCAATGGACTGATAAATTTTATAAATTGATAACCCTTTGTAATAATAGTAATTATTTAAATGCTATACTTTAGTTAAAGAGCATAAAGGCATAATTTATGCAATCTTTACGCGAAGCAAGTTTAAGATTTCTTAAAAAATCCGGAAGGATGAATGTGTCTATTTATAATATTAATTTACTCTTAAATGATGCAGTTAACAGTTCATCATTCACCCTTGGGCAGAAGGAATTTTTAAGAGACTTACAAAGCAGGTTTCCTGATCCATTAAAATTTAAAAATAAAAAATTTGTATCTGAATTAATTATTTTATTAGAAAAAAATTTAGCGCCTATCCGAGCAGCACAAAAATTTAGACATCCTCTACATGAAAATCCCCTTCAAGATTATGAAGATATTTTAAATGTCGTTTTAAATTTTGTTAAGAAAGCCAAAGAACTGCATGAAATGACGAAAGTAGTTAATGTCAAAAATTTTTTAAAAAATCATTATAAATTTTATAAATTAACAGTTGAAAATTTTCATGGGACAGTCATGTTACCAGTTTGTCAAAGTCTTGATGTCAACATGGGTCCAACACCTGGTCATTGCTTTGCTATGGACATGGAATGGATGAATCTTATGTTACATCACCAAAATCCTTTTGGAATTGATCCAGAAAGGCCTCCTCCATTTAAAATAGTTAATCCAGAATCTAAAGCTGGTAGTAAATATTTTGATATTAATCATCTTGCTTTTCTTAATGAGAGGATTGCACTATTCCAGAATCTTGAGGCATTCACAATGGATGAATTTTCTAAGCTAAGATCTAATCCCAAAGTAGAAAAAATGTTGCCTCATCTTCAATTTGCGCAACGTTTTCGTCTATTTAAAAGTTTTCAAGATCTAGTTATATCTCTCATAAGTGAGGCAAAAAAAAATTTGGATTGCTGTTATCGATTAACTATAACAGAAGCGGAACGATATGGTTCTAAAACTTTTGCCCATGAAACATGCTTTAAAATCAATTCAGATGGAAGTTGTCACTATTTTGATTCAAATTGTGGTTGGTTTAGATTTGATAAGATATCAGATTTTCAAAAATGGTTAGCTTTTCAACTTAACTTTTTTTATCCTAATCTTACAGCATTTGCAATTACACGTTGTTCTACGTTACCAGAATCACAAATAAAATCATCTTGTCCAGGTAAATCAGCTAGTATGGGAGACTTATTTAAAATTAAAATGTTTAGTTTTGTGAAATCAGCTAAATCAGAATTAAAATTACCTGCAAAAACCCGTGACTTTATTGATGATGAAACAAAACATGCCAAAGATGATATTGATGTAGAAAAAAAATCTAAAAAGCATGAACGACGAGATAAAGTTGACGATATCTCCGTTCAATATGGGAAAAAGGCATAAATAATTTTATGCAGACTTTACAAGTACAAAAAAATCCATATTAATTACAACTGACGCCCCCCTTTCAAGCCTTATCCAGAATTTGTTAAATTCTTGGCGTTGGTGATGACGCCGTTCTTTCATCCATAAAGGCATTTTTTTCATTTTCTTCTAGTTTTATAGCTTCTAAACGTGCAATCTCAAATCTAAGAAAATTGCTAATTTTAGGAAGAACATTATTCATCAACACTGAAATCTCTTTTTCACTGTTTTTTAATATACTATCAACTAGTTTATCTACAATAGAATCAATATGATCGAGTAATTCAAATCCTCTCATCTTGTTTCCATTATTCTGCAGCAAGTGCAAGGTATTGAGTTGTGCAGCAATTTTCGATAGGTTTTCTACGGAATCAAGTATCACACAATAAGTATTTTCCATAGCGGGGGCAGCAATAACATCCATAATCACTTTATCATTAACAGGAAATATAGTAAAAAAAGTGGCATTACCACTACTTGATTTGAGATTTTTAAAAGTCAGTGATTTAAAGTGTTGTGATGATTTTGACTCCTTCAGCAGTTCAGAAGTTTGTGGTGTAAGAACTAACGCTTCTAATTCTTTTGAAGCATCACTTATATACAGATGACCAGGATAGCTCGCTATCGTTTTAGGGTTATTAACTTGGATTGTATCTGAAGATACTTTTTGAATTGGTTTTTGCTTTGAGAACATTTTCTCCTCCAAACTAATTTAATAAAAATTTTTTAAAATATATTTTGATTAATCAAAGTTACAGTTTTTTTGCATGTGGAAATGTTGCTAATATTGCAGATAGTTGCTTTTCTTCTTCGAGTGATAATTCTCTATTTATTTCTATATAACGTTCGTGATTGCCTACATTAAATGTGTAACGTTTATCTTGATGGATATCATGTCTTTGCATTTCAAATACTCAGAAATCATATTATTGATCGCATTGTATTCGTATTTTCCTTATGAAAATAGGGTATGAAATACCTAATCACAACTAACTAACCGACCTTCTTTCAAAGTCAATATTCTTTGTGCTCGCTTTGCTATATTCATGTCATGGGTTACCATGACTACACTTGTAGAGTATTTTTTTTGCAAATCAAAAAATAATTCCAATACTTTTTCGGCATTACGTGGATCTAAATTACCTGTGGGCTCATCAGCCAATACACACATAGGATCACCCACTAATGCGCGTGCAATTGCAACGCGTTGACGTTCACCACCAGATAATTCGCCTACTTTGTGTAATAAACGATTTTTTAAACCGACTAATTCAAGAATATCTTCAGATTTAGACTTCGCTAATTTTGGGGGAAGATTACGTATTAATAATGGCATGCTAACATTTTCGATAGCAGTAAATTCTGGCAATAAATGATGAAATTGATATACAAAACCTAAATTATGATTTCGTAAATGACATTTCTCATGCTCAGATAACTTTGCGAGCTCTTTTCCAGCAATAAAAACAGATCCAGTAGTAGGTTTATCTAATCCACCTAATAAATGTAAAAAAGTACTTTTTCCTGATCCCGAAGAACCAACAATGGAAACCATCTCTGATCTATCTACTTGCAAATCAACTTCTTTTAATACTTCCATTTGGGAGTGATTTTCTGTGTAATTCTTGGATAATCCCGTACCTTGGAGCGCGACCTTATT
>JANWKO010000105.1 GCA_025451335.1 Gammaproteobacteria bacterium | reverse complement strand
GTTATAACTCTGATTAGTAAGTAAGAATATTAAAAATCACAAACTTAACTAAGTAATTGATTATTAATCTAAAAACATTCTACTCAATGATCCCGCACCGCTAATGCGTCGGATTGCTTCAGCCATCATATGGCTTAATGTAATTGGCCTAATTTTTTTGCATTTTTTCGATTCTTCATTCAGTGGAATCGTATCAGAGACAATCAATTCATCGATGGAAGAGGAGCTAATATTGTTAATTGCTTTGCCGGAAAGGACCGGGTGAGTCACATAGGCTATTACTTTTCTTGCGCCATGTTCTTTTAGCGCGTCGCCTGCTTTACATAGTGTTCCTGCGGTATCAACAATATCGTCAACGATGAGACATTCACGATCTTTCACGTCACCAATGATGTGCATTATTTGTGCTTCATTAGGTTGGGGGCGACGTTTATCGATAATGGCTAAATCAGCACCAGACAATCTTTTTGCAATAGCACGAGCGCGAATCACGCCACCGACGTCAGGAGAAACTACCATAATATCTTTGTATGAATTTTTATGAATATCTTCTAGCATAATAGGGGTGCTATACAGGTTGTCTACAGGCATGTAAAAAAAGCCTTGAATTTGGTCTGCGTGTAAATCTACGGTTACTAATCGGCTGATCCCAACCGAAGCCATCATATCGGCTACAATTTTTGCTGTAATAGGAACCCGAGCGGATCGGACGCGACGATCTTGACGCGCGTAGCCGAAATAGGGAACAACGGCGGTGATTCTTGCAGCTGAGGCGCGGCGTAAAGCGTCAGCCATGATAATGAGTTCCATCAAGTTATCATTGGTAGGTGCGCAAGTAGATTGAATGATGAAAATATCACGGCCACGAACGTTTTCTTGAATTTCAACCATGGTTTCGCCATCACTAAAACGCCCAACCAGTGCTTTACCTAAGGGCAAATTCAGGTGATCGACGATAAGTTGTGCGAGTTCTTTATTTGCATTACCACCAAAAATCATTATTTCAGGCACGATTGTATTCCTTGATGAAGTTCGTTTTGCTAAATTTTATTATTGAAATGGCTGGGGTGCTAGGATTCGAACCTAGGAATGCCGGGATCAAAACCCGGTGCCTTACCGCTTGGCTACACCCCAAACGTGAATCTCAGATGAGAATAAGTTCAGGGCGCCTATTTTGAGGATTGCGATAGTGGCTGTCAATCAGATTTTAATAAATCTCTTAACCCGGATATTCATCATGAAGCCACTGCGAGCGAAAAAAGAGCAAATGTGCGGCGTTACGAAAGAAAAAACAACAATTCATGTCGTATAGAACAACTATACTCCTTGCTGTTTTTTCTTGCGCGCCTTGTTCATTTGCTCATTTTCGCGCTCGTGACGCTTAGTGATGCAATATCCGGGTTAAAGCTGCCACTGATTGATAATAATTTTTACATTCATTTCTGGATTATCCAGAAAAATTTTACTCGGAACGTCAATGTGATCTACCGAAGTATAACTAAGATAGTGGATATTCCACCCTTGTTGTTGTAAAGAAATTAAATGATTGTATTTATCGAGTTGTTTTTGAGCGGGAACATTGGGAACAGGAAGGCCACGGATCCAATAGAACAAATTGGAAACAGGAACTGACCATCCGACTTGTTGGGTTAGTAATGTTTCTGGGTTGCTGGCGCTTGCTTTTTTACCATTAGCGGATGATAAAACAACATTGCCAGGACGACCGTTAATTTCATAAGAATTTGTGCCCAAAGGTCCGAATAAAGCGATATGGTAGCGATCATGTTGTTGTTGCCATTGCAAAGTGGCGCTCCAAGCATCATTTTGTCTACGCATAGCAATGAGCGCTTTTAAATCCCAGGTTTGAAAGTCAGAGATGGTTTTAGCCCGATTTTCCCAAGATACCGTTTCATTTTTTGGAGCGGTTTCTTGAGGAGTCATGCTGGCACAGCTAGCAAGAAAAATGGACAAGCAAACAACAAGCAATCGAATCGCACGCATAGTGTCACCTCGCTAATTTAATGGTGGCTGTTTGTTCTATTGTAAGATTATTAAAAAAAGAAAGCGACTAGGGGCATTACTAGCGTGTTGTTTATTTTTTGGGCTTCTCAAACGCGTAAGCTTAGATCGCTGTTATGCATGCTTCAAGCGGAAACTTGCTTGGGCTGTCAACGTACTAGAAATATTTTGCTTTCCTGCTTATTTAACATACAATATGCACAAACACGAATTGAACATAAACTTATGCCAATAATTGCTTGCGGAATAAATCATAAAACAGCGCCTATCGAATTACGCGAAAAGGTTGCATTTTTACCAGAAAAACTTGGGCTTTATCTTCAAGATTTGGTTGCTCAAGAATCAGTCATCGAGGCGGTGCTGTTATCAACATGCAATCGATCTGAACTTTATTGTAATTCACAAGATGCATCTCAGCTCATTAATTGGTTTTGTCAACATCACCAAGTTTCAAAAGAAGAATTACAATCGGCTTGGTATTGCTATCATGATCAAGATGCTATTGAACATATGATGAAGGTAGCCTGCGGATTAGATTCGATGGTGTTGGGTGAGCCGCAAATTTTAGGACAAATGAAAGATGCTTTCTCGGAAGCTTGCGCTACAGGCAGTGTAGGTCCACAATTTAATCGCTTATTTCAGCAAATATTTACGGTTGCAAAAGAAGTGCGAACACACACGTCTATTGGTGCTTGTCCTGTTTCTATCGCATCGGCAACAGTGAGTTTAGCCAAAAAAGTTTTCCCACTTACGCTCAGTGAAGCAAATGTTTTATTAATTGGCGCAGGGGACACCATTCAATTAGTTTTGCGTCATCTTCAATCACAATCAGTTAAAAACATTATGATTGTGAATCGCAATCGCGATAATGCCCAAGCTTTAGCTGAAACATTTGCGGTGTCTAGTGCAGAGTTTGGTAATTTAAAAAAAGAACTTCACTATGCTGATATTGTAATTTCAGCGACAAACAGTCCGGCCGCGATTGTTACTAAATCTATGCTCATCGGATTACAAAAACCACTTAATATTATTGATATAGCCGTTCCAAGAGATGTTGAAATGAGCGCGGCTGAAATAGAAAATGTTGCTTTATACTCAATCGATGATTTAAAAAATATTATTCAAGAAAATTTGCAAGGTCGTGAGCATGCAGCAGAGAAGGCTATGCAAAAGATCAAACTAAGAAGTCTAGAATTTATTTCTTGGTTAAATGCGTTAGATCAAGTGGCAATTACAATCAACGCATATCGAACGCAAATAGAAAATTTGTCTAATACAGAATTAGCAAAATCTTTAAGACAACTACAACGAGGCGAAGATCCAGCAAAAGTATTAATGAGTTTTGCACATGCGCTTACGAATAAATTGTTGCATAATCCGAGTGTGCAATTGCGGCAGGCTGGGGTAGAAGGGCGTTTTGAACTGCTACAATTAGTGCAGCAGTTATATGCGCTTCCAACTATTCCCTCTATAGAAGAAAATTGAGACTTTAGAAATGAAACCGTCCATTCAGAAAAAACTCCAAACTTTAGTTGAGCGTCACGAAGAACTTAGCGCAATGCTTTCTGATCCTGAAGTGATTAATAATCAAAATCGATTTCGTGAGTTTTCCAAAGAATATTCACAGCTCGAGCCTATTGTTTCTGTTTTTAAACGTTATCAAGCAGGATTGCAAGAAATTGCCGACGCTGAAGAGATGATGAGTGCAAATGATCCTGAATTACAAATGCTTGCTAAGCAAGAATTAAAAGATATTGAAGAACATATTCCTCAATTTGAAAAAGAATTGCAAATTTTGTTATTACCACGCGATCCACATGATGATAGTAATATTTTCTTGGAAATTCGTGCTGGCGCAGGTGGAGATGAGGCAGCAATTTTTGCTGGGGATCTTTATAGAATGTATTCACGCTATGCCGAAGCTCAAGGATGGCAAGTTGAGTTAATCAGTGCAAGTACTAGCGAGCAAGGAGGCTATAAAGAAATTATTTTACGTATTATCGGACAGGGCGCTTATTCACGATTTAAATTTGAATCAGGTGTGCATCGTGTGCAACGTGTGCCTGAAACGGAGGCGCAAGGACGCATTCATACTTCAACATGCACAGTAGCGGTATTACCTGAAGTGGCTGAAATCGAAGAAATTAATATAAATCCAGCTGATTTAAAGATAGATACCTTTCGAGCATCAGGCGCAGGTGGGCAGCATGTTCAAAAAACGGATTCCGCTATTCGAATTACTCATATTCCAACAGGGACAGTAGTGGAGTGCCAAGATGAACGTTCACAACATAAAAATCGTGCTAAAGCGATGTCCTTATTGAATGCTCGTTTATTGGCAGCTGAACGCGCTAAGCAACACAAACAACAAGCTGAGACCAGACGTGATTTGGTGGGAACAGGAGATCGTTCTGAACGCATTCGTACCTACAATTTTCCTCAAGGAAGATTGACAGATCATCGTATTAACCTCACTTTGTATAAGCTACCCGACATTATGGAAGGTGAATTAGCTCCGGTAATTGATACTCTTATTCAAGAGCATCAAGCGGATTTGTTGGCAGAGATTGGTGATTGATGCAACATAACTTATCTTCTTTGCTTTTAGAAGCAAAACAACAGTTATCTCATGTTACCGACGTACCCCAGCTTGAAGCAGAAATTTTGCTAGCTCATGTTTTAAATAAATCACGCAGTTATTTACATACTTGGCCAAATATAATTTTAGAGATTCAGCTACAAAGTCTTTTTTTGGAGTTAATCAAAAAACGTATGCAGGGTGAGCCTATTGCATACCTAACTGGGCATCGAGAATTTTGGTCGTTAGATTTGGTTGTTACCCCTGATGTATTAATTCCTCGGCCGGAAACGGAATTACTGGTTGAACTCATTTTGCATGAAGAAAAGACTTTGTTACAAAACAATGAGGCTTTTAAAATTGCTGATCTTGGGACTGGTTCGGGTGCAATTGCCTTGGCTATTGCTCACGAAAGACCGGGGTGGAATGTGCACGCAACGGATGCGAGCTCTGCTGCTTTAAAAATTGCTCAATTAAATGCAAAACGACTCAGTATCGCAAATATTGCTTTTTACTTTGGTAAATGGTGCGATGCACTGCCACAGGTAAAATTCAATGCTATTGTCAGCAATCCACCTTATGTTTCAGAAGATGACCCTCATTTAATGCAAGGTGATTTGCGCTTTGAGCCCAAAAACGCGTTGATTTCTGCTGATGAAGGATTAGCAGATATCGCCCAAATAATTTATCAAGCCAAAGAATATCTTATACCTGGCGGTATTATTTTGATAGAGCATGGGTTTCAACAAGCTGAAAAAATAACAAACATTTTTTCAAAGTCAGGCTATAATAATATACACACGTATCAAGACTTAGCTGGATTAGATAGGGTAACTAAGGCACAGGTAGTTTACGATGGGGTCAAGCTATGCTAAGGTCAGCTTACAAACAGATGGGATTCTAGTTTCGTTGGGATCAAGCTTATCTTAGCATAGCTTTGACCCTCTTAATTTTGGGAG
>JANWKO010000104.1 GCA_025451335.1 Gammaproteobacteria bacterium | reverse complement strand
TGTGCTAAAACGCACAGTGACGCACCTTGATCGGCTGATCCTAATCGTGATTTACCTGCTATATTAGAACAAAACTTAATGAGTACATTGCGTTCCGATAGTCTTTCACCTAACTGCACCATAACCCGATAAATCCAAGGATTATCATAATATTTTTCGAAATGCACATGTTGTGGGGCCGTTATATTGATATCTTTATAAAATGGATTTGTATAGGGAAGGTCTTTATGATTTCTTGGATCGGCGCAGGCGGAAAAAACCCACCATTCCGTCTCAATAGCATCGACTTGATCTAATGGAACATTCCACATAGATCGTTTGCTATTCCAAAGCTTGAAACCTCCACCAGCATTTTGTGCCCAACGTCCATCTACAATAAAATGTTGACTCACTGCTTCATTTAATTTATTCCAGTCAAAGACATGAAAATGATATGGATTAGGATCATTTCCTGTTTCATCGCACCAAAGATTAGGTACGCTTCCGAGAAAACGTCCATCTGGTTTTAGTACTCGCTTAACTTCTTTCAAAAATATTTCATAATCTGGAACATGTTCTATCGTTTCGAAAGAAATCACTGTATCAATGGAATGATCAGGTAAAAATGACAGGTTTGTCACATCACAGGCTTGATACGATAACGTAGAATCATCCGCAGCAAAATTAGCTTCTGCATAGGCAATAGAATCAGGATCAATGTCAACTCCTATAAATTTTGCCCCTGGACTACAAGCAGCTAAAACGGCCGTGCCATACCCTAATCCACAAGCTGCATCGAGCACCGTATCACCCGGACGAACTTTCATTGCTGCTAATACATAGCGCGAAACATGTCCATCAGAACGTCGACCTGCTTCTCGCAGCATATCCATATGCAGATCACGATTGGCTAATAACCATGACATTGGAAATTTATCTAATGCGACATCCGATATCCGTTCAAAAAAAATAAATTTCCCCACATCTTCATTTTCCAATTCATTGTAAGGAACAACTAACATGCTGCGTGGATGAAGACGAAAACCAGCATCAATTGCCAATCTTTGCCAAAAAATTCGTTTCGATTCGGGGCGTTGCGGTGCAATGGCTAGACTAACTTCAGGTGGGAAATATAACACAAGGTTGTTTTTAGTCATGCTGCGCAAAGTTTTAAATACCACATTAAAATCATGAATTGCGTAGTGAAAAAGTTCTTCGCCTATAATAACGGTATCAAATGACTCCGTTTTAAATGGATATTCTGCAATTGAACCTTTAAAAAAATGCCATGGGGCATTTTCGAGGTTTTTCTCTACGATTTCAGTGCTGGCATCTAATCCATACGCATCCATAGAACGTTGAAGCAGTTCTACTACTAAGGAACTTTGTCCACAACCAATATGTAAATATTTACCAATTCCACACACTCTTAAAATTGATTAAACATCGGTTGCCATGTAATAATCTCCTTAATTAATAACAGTAAGCCAATTACATTTTTTTTGTCTGCATTTTTGCTTGCATTCTAGCAATTGCTTGACTGTGTAATTGACAAATTCTTGCCTCTGTCAGCTCTAATGTTTCGCCAATCTGTTTAAATGTAAAATCTTCCAAATAATAGAGTGACAAAACCAATTTTTCGCGTTCTGGCAAATCAGCAAGAATCAACTTAATGCGTTGTTGTAGATCTTCTTGTTGCGTTAAAGTGAGAGGATCAGATGAATCTCCGCCTATAAAGGATTGATCCTCGTCAATCACGTCTAAACTGACAACGTTTGAAACAGCAATTTGTTGGCACATTTTTAGATGTTCATCGACAGAAATACCTAATTCATTTGCTATTTCTTCAGTAGTTGGTTGCTTTTGACCGCGCTGCTCTATCTTCGAGATAGCCTCTCCCATTTTTCGCATATTTTTTAAGGATTCACGCGTACCCCAGGAATTTTTTCTCAGTGCGTCAATAATTGCACCACGAATTCGAATACTGGCATAAGTTTCGAAGCTGGCGCCTTTATTGTTTTTATATAGATTACGCGCTTCTAATAATCCTACAAATCCTGATTGAATTAAATCATCTAAAGCAATGTGAGATGGCAAACGACGCTTGATATAGAGCGCAATTTTTTTTACCAAAGGACGGTATTCATTTACAAACTGCTCGAGCAGCATACCGTCGGCATTATCAGTATAAAAATCTACGCTTCCCACAACGACTCCTTGTGCTTTAGTCTATTTTGGATTAAGCGTTCAAAAAAGAATTGAATTCCTCCAGTAATAGCTGACTCATCGCGCCAATGATTAATTCCATCACATAACGATTTAAAAGCAGAAGCAGCATTGGAATGAGGGTATTTATCAATAACAGCGACTCTCTCATGAGCAGCTATATTAATATAATCATCTTGAGGAATATGCCCAATATAATTCATATTTACATTGAAAAATTTTGCTACGACTTCTTGAAAACGACTAAAAACGTCATAACCTTCTTGCAAATTTTTGACTTTATTAACAATGATGCCAAATCGACCTCGTAAATATTTTTGATGAAGAATTTTTATAATGGCATAGCTATCCATTAATGAAGCAGGATCATTACAAATAACAATTAAAATATCCTGCGATGCATGTGTAAAATCCATCACTTGATTGGATATGCCTGGAGCCATATCAATAATCATAATGTCAATATCTTCTGTCAAAGTGGAAAATGAACGAATCAATTCTGCGGATTCTAATGATGACAGTTCAACCATTTTTTGAATGCCGGAAGAAGAAGGAATAATTCTTAAACCATGCGGACCTGTTATACAGATTTCACTTAATTCACACTCACCTATTAAAAAATCATGAAGCGTTTTTTTGGGATTAAGGCCCAATCTTATATCAACATTTGCCAAACCAAAATCAGCATCAAACAATAAAATCTTTTTTTTCATTTGCGCAAGGGCAACAGCTAAATTAATAGAAATTGTTGTCTTACCAATCCCCCCCTTTCCGCCAGTGATAGATATAACACGCATTTGATTCGACTCGGTCATCGAAACTGTCTCCTGGTTTGTCATATCTGGGTATAACTCAAACGTTGTTTAACATGCTCAAAATTTTGAATAAAATTTTCTGACATTACCTCATTTTGAGGATCCGTTTGCTCGGCATTCAATTCATTGAAAATTCTTTGTGCATTCGCTTTTTCAAGATTGCCTTGAATATTTTGTCCATTGCATATATAGGCAATATTCAACTTATGTCGAATACTTATGCTTAATGCGGGTGCGATGCTGATACATTCATCTTGTTTTGTTAAAATACAACCGCGTAAATTTTTAGTCGTAAATGCTCGCGCTATATCATCTAATATTGGCTCTTGAACATTACAAGGCAGAGTAAGATAAGAAGAAACTTTCTCCCCACTACTTTGCAGAAGATCAAGTAGTTTTGCTACTTTTTTAGCATCTCTTTGACTGACGCCATACGTGTCTATCAAAATCAGATTTTTCTTTTTTAAAGCTTGCAGTGCCATTGCTAGTTCGTGTGCACTATTTGCATATTCTAATTCCACATTAAATAAATTACTGTAATACAGCAATTGATTTTTGGCACCAATATCATTGCAATCTGTCGTTATTAATCCTAATGAATCCGCACCATAACGAGCGATATATCGTTTAGCTAATTTTGTAATGGTAGTTGTTTTGCCCACACCTGTTGGTCCTAACAAAGCAAATACATTTCTTTCTTCAATAAATTCTTTTTGATCTACTCGAATAGATTGCATTAATGCTTTATAAACATCTTGTTCATCTATCAAGCTATAAATATCATTATCAAGGGAATATCCTTTAATGAAATGATGACAAAAATCACTACGAAATCCCAGCTGACTTAAGTGATAAAACATCATGTTTTTTTTGATGATATGTTCATCATCCGCAATTGGTGAATTTGCAAAATTTTTAGTATCTAAATGTAAAGACAAACGCCGAATATTTTCATTCATGGCTTCCAAACGTGCAGTTAATTTTTCAAAAGAATTTGTTTCAACCTCTAATTCTTCTAAATCAATTTCAAATCCCTTTGCTGCAGCAATTTGATCTTTTGCATGAGGTAATCCTGCTAAAACTTCTACGCCACCAGAAATATTTCGCGTAGAACAAATCAAAGCATCAGGTCCTAATATCTCTTGAATTTTCAACATAGCTTTTTGTGAATTGGGTGCGGTGAATCGTTGTAATTTCATATTCCTTACCTCGCTAGCCTATTTTGGCAATGACACTGATATGTCTATCATCGGGAATTTCACTATGAGATAAAAAGTGCATATTAGGAATTCCTGATTTGAATAGTTTTTCCAATAAACCTCTCAGTTCGTTTGTTACCAATACAATAGCGGGTATCGAATCTATCTCACATCGTTGTACATATTCCAATAAACGTGAATATATTCGCTCTGATAAAGATGGTTCCAACACTACCATTCTTTCCCCCGCATCTTGGTTCTGCTGTATAGATTTATGCAATATCTGTGCCAAGTCATTATCTAAGACGGCTACGGGGACTTCTTTTTCATTATTACAAATGCTGTAAATAATTAATTGCTTTAACGCTATGCGTACGGATTCAATCAAATTTTCAAAATCTTTAGATTTTGCCCATGTTTCGATCATTTTTTCGGCAATTGTTCTCATGTCGATAATTGGGATATTCGACTGCAATAACCGCTGCAAAACACTCACAATAATGTTAATGGGAACGCCTTGGGTTCCTGAGGTCAGAGTCTCGACTAGTTTAGGAGTGGATTGCGTGAGCCTGGAAAGCAATTGCTGAACTTCATCATAACCTAATAAATGACTAGCATTAACTCGAATAATTTGATTTAAATGCGTTGCTATCACGGTACTCGAGTCTACAACAGTAAAACCCAAACCTTGCGCATAATCGCGCTGATCTGCTGTGATCCAATAAGCGCTAAGTCCGAATGTTGGATCTTTGCATTGGATGCCTGTTAAAGGATGTTTAATGTGACCAGGATTAATTGCTAAATTCATATCAGGATAAACTTCAGCCTCGGCAATCACGACATTTTTGAGATAAATCCGATAACGATTGGCAGCTAAGGTTAGATTATCTTTTACATGAATCGTTGGGATAAGAAATCCCAATTCATGTGCTAGTTTTTTTCTAACCCCTTTTATTCGATTGATTAACAGCCCATCCTTATTGACTCCCACTAAACTAATTAAACTATAACCAATTTCTAAAGCGATTCGATCAGAAGAAACAACCTCATCCCAATCTAATTCATGATTTTCAGATTTTTTCGGTATACTGTCTTTGGCTTTATTTTCACTTGTTTTCTGTACGTCGCTGGATTTTTTTCGATTAATTATGAAATAAGTTGCAATCATTGCTACAAGTGCTAATGCCAAAAATGGGATATGTGGCATACCAGGAATAATGGCAAGCACAAAAAGAATGACAGATGTAACCAGGAGAGGCTTAGGATTATTAAAAAGTTGAAACATCGTTTGTTCACTGATGTCTTGCTCATTTGTAACACGTGTTACCATAATCGCAGCAGAGATTGATAATAAGAGAGAAGGAATTTGTGCGACCAAACCATCACCAATTGTTAACAGTGAAAACGTCTTAACAGCTAGTGTTAATGGCATATGATGCTGAAAAATTCCGATGATAACACCACCAATCAAGTTAATAAAAAGGATTAGCAATCCTGCAACGGCGTCACCACGAACAAATTTGCTGGCACCATCCATAGAACCATAAAAATCAGCTTCTTCGATAATTTCGGCACGGCGTTTTTTAGCTTCCTCTTGCGTAATCACACCTGCACTTAAATCAGCATCAATTGCCATTTGCTTACCAGGCATTGCATCTAATGTAAATCGAGCGCTGACTTCTGACACACGTCCCGCGCCTTTTGTAACAACCGCAAAATTAATTATCATTAAGATTGCGAAAACAATCATTCCAACAACAAAATTTCCGCCAATAACCACTTCACCAAATGCGCGTATTACATCACCAGCGGCACCCGGTCCCATATGCCCACGTAATAAAACAACGCGTGTCGAAGCAATATTAAGAGTCAATCTTAATAAAGTAGTCACAAGCAAAATGGTAGGAAATATACTAAATTCAAGTGGTCGAGAAACATAAATACATACCATTAAAATAACTAGTGATAGGCTAATATTAAATGTAAATAATAAATCTAATAATATTGGTTTAAGCGGCAAGATTGTCATCAATAACATAGCAACAATCAGAATCAATACGCCAAAATTAAATCGACGTATATTCTTTAAATTTAGGGCTAAATTCCGATTTTGCATACAATTAATCCTTTAGTTACCACCATGCTTCGAAATAAAAGCGCATAGTAGAATTGCAAACAGACCTTAATCATCATAAACAAATTCATTTGGTATATTCAAATCACTAACAAAATTAGGTTGCTGTCCAAGTCCTTGTTGATAATTTTTTAATTGTTGAACATAAGAAAGCACGATAGCAACTGCCATGTATAAATCGGGATGAATTTCTGTACCTATATTTGCAGTGTGATAAATGGCACGAGCTAGTGTTGGAGCTTGATAAATCGCTATCGCGTGAGATATGGCTAGCATTTTTATTTGATGCGCTATATGCCCTTTTCCTTTGGCCATTACCTTGGGTGCATTATCTTTATCTGGATCATAACGCAAAGCAATAGCATAATGTGTAGGGTTGGTAACAACTACCGTAGCTTGGGGTACAGAAATGTTAAGTCTCTGCTTTAGAATAGCTAATTGTGCAGAGCGCAATTTGCGCTTGACCTCCGGACTTCCTTCTGTTTCTTTATGTTCTTCTTTTAATTCATGCGTAGTCATTTTTATTTTGTTTTGAAATTCAAAATAATGATAAATAACATCAAAAGCGACTATGATGATAAGAGAAACAGCTAAGACAAATATGAATTCCTCAGCAATGACAACGCCGGCACCAATAGCTGATCGCACAGGAAGATAAATTAAACTACTGATGTCTTTATTTTTTTGCATCACAAACAATATAAGCGCAGAAAAAATAACAAGAAATTTTAACATAGATCGGAAAACTTCGAAGAAAAGATGCTTAGAAAACATTCTTTTAAAATAATTGATAGGATTTATTTTATTAAAATTAAATTGTAAAGGTTCCAAAGTAAAATTCCACCCACCGAATAGAAAAGGTGAGACTCCCGTCACAATTAATACAATAGCAAAAATCGGTGTAAGCAACATAAAATTATCGACAGCAACTTTTCTTAAAAAACTGCCAGAAAACTCAGGGGCCGTAATTAATTCTTTAAAATGACTAAAAGACCAAGTGAAATTTTGCTCCATTTGCAGCTTGAAATATTTCGCCATATAAAACAACATGATAATAGAAACAATAAAAATGATACCACTTATCAAATCACGTGAACGCATAACTTGACCTTGCTTACGCAGGTCCAATATGCGCTTCGCGCTCGCATGATGCTGTTTTTCTGTTGTTTCTTCTGCCATGTTATTTTAACTTCGCATATGTATTTGATAAAAAATTCAAGCATTCTTGAATTAAAAAAGTACCTTTTTCGACAAACATTTCAAAAGTAAGATATATGCAAATTAATCCAAAAATCAGAGTCATATTTATGCCAACTGAAAATATATTAAATTGAGGAGCAAATTTCGTCATCACGGCTAATGCAATATTAGTTAAAAGTACAGCAATCACAATGGTGATAGATAACAAAATTGAGCCAGAAAAAATAACTGACGAATACTGCAAAATTTCCGGAATTAGATTTTTAATTGAGATACTTTGATTCAACGGCAAAATGTTAAAACTATCAACTATTGTTTTCAAAATAAATAAATGCCCATTCAAAAATAAAAAAATCAATGCTGTGGCAATTAAGTAAAAATGCGTTAGACTTGTTATATTGCCGAAGCGCGGGTCAATTAAACTTGCAAGACTTAAACCAATTTGCGTTGAAACAAGCTGGCCTAATGCGGCGAATACTTCAAACACTAAATTTAAAATAAAACCACCCAAAAATCCGAGAAAGACTTGCAACATTAATTGCAACAGCATATTCAAAGAAAACAAATCAAACGAAAAAACGGGATTTTTATTCAGCATGACAACATAAAATGCAAGAATCGCGGACAATGATATAATAATTCTTGAGGTAATCATTTCACGTCTAAACAAGCTAAACATCGTTAATAAGGAAGCTATTCGAAAAAATACCAATCCAAACATAATAAAGTTTTCATAAAAACTTGGTACTAAATTAATTGTTTCCATTGTTATCCATATCTAATAAATGTAATTGGGCAAATGCAGCATAAAATGTTTGAAAATAATCACCAATTGATTCATCAACCATGGACTTAAGACAAACAAAATTGTAAACATGACTACCAACTTTGGAATGAATGTCATTGTCATTTCATTTATCTGTGTCGCAGCTTGAATAATAGACAATATCAAACCAACTATTAAAATTGGCACTGTAACAATACAAACAGCAACCATGGTGTAATAGAGCATCTCTTGCAATGCATTCAGCATGTGAATATCATTCATGATTGACCTCGAATGTGTTTAGTTGATGTTAATTCATCAAGATATTTTTGTTCCTTCTTTTCTGATTCCATACGCTTTTGTAAATCCGATTTCTCTTTAAATTGATTCATTACTTTAATTTTTTGATTTAATTCTTCAATTTTATCTAACATTGTTTTTTGTGTTTTTTTCAGATTTTCAATTTCTATTTCTTCTATTTCTATTACTTTGTCAATTTTTTTATTAAATAAATTAAAATTTTTATGAAGAGCGGGGATTGTTTTGCTCAGTTTCAAATTATCATTACTTGAATATTCATTTTGGTAGAGCATTATTTTCTTTATATTCGCCAATTTTTTTTCAATAAAACGATTTATTTTAGTTAATTCAGATAAAAAGGAATCTCTTTGACTCCTAAGAGCCTTATTGATTAACAATATCTGGCGATCATTATTCATCAAATTTCCTTAGGGGTCTAAAACCCCGGCCTTTTGCTGGAAGGAGCCGAAGGCGTGTCCTTATTGCCCATCCTTAAGAGAACAAATTGTAAAGCTGTCCTATACTATCTTGCATTGATGCCGACTCATTTATCCCCTGTTTCAAAAAAATTTCCATCCGATCTTTGTTTTTTATTGCCTCGTCAAGCAGCTTATCTGCGCCATGTTGATACATTCCAACATTGACTATATCGCGGTTCTGAGCATATGCACTATATAATTTTTTAAAATGATTTGCATAATTCAATTGGTTTTCTTCAACAACAGAGGGCATAATACGGCTAATCGATTTTTCAATATCAATAGCAGGATAATGTCCCGCATCCGACAAATGCCGTGATAAAAAAATATGACCATCTAATAGTGATCGTGCAGAATCAGCTACTGGATCAGTATGATCATCCCCTTCAACCAATATAGTATAAAAAGCAGTAATTGAACCTTGTCCAACTGTACCATTACCTGATCGCTCAACTAACTGAGCTAGCTTGGCAAATACAGACGGTGTAAAACCTTTTGTAGCAGGTAGCTCACCCACAGAAAGTGATATTTCCCGTTGAGATTGTGCATAACGAGTTAATGAATCCAGAATTAAGAGAACATCAAGACCACGATCTCGAAAATACTCTGCTATAGTTGTAGCTAATGCTGCACCATTGACTCGCATCAAAGGAGATGTATCTGCTGGAGAGGCAACTACAACGGATTTTGCTAGCCCTTTTGGACCAAGATTTTCTTCAATAAATTCTTTAACCTCTCGTCCACGTTCGCCAATCAAACCTACCACAACGACTTCAGCTTCTGTAAAACGTGTCATCATACCAAGTAGGACACTTTTACCCACACCACTGCCTGCAAAAATACCGAGACGCTGACCTTTTCCAACTGTCATTAACGAGTTAATAACACGAATACCCACATCTAAAGGTTCACGAATCCGCTTTCGCTCCAAGGGATTGATGGGCTTAGCAAGCAAAGAATAACTTTCGTTTGCATCGATCGGACCCAAACCATCAATAGGATTTCCTAATGCGTCTAACACTCTTCCAAGCAATGATTTCCCCACCAGTGCTTGATGCGCCTTAATCAGAGGAATAACTGGTGTTCCTTGCTTGATTCCATGCGTATTTTCGATTGCCATCAAATAAGTAGTATGGTCGGAAAAACCAATCACTTCTGCTGTGATTTCGTGATTCTCTGAGACAAGAATCTTACAGGTTGTTCCTAATGGTACAGAAATTCCAGTTGCTTCAATTTTCATGCCCGCAATTCGAGTGATTACCCCTGAAACTATAACGGAAGAATTATCGTCTATGGCCTTAGACATTTTTAGAAGTTGATTTTTAATGTATTCTTTATCAAGAAAATCAGTCATATGGATTTCTCATTAACTGCTCAATACGCTCATCTAATACGGCACGAATTTCTGTTGAATTTGTTTTTATCACAATATCGCCTTCTGCCAATGAAGGATCGACATTAAACATTAAAGATGGATTACTGTTATCTGTTGCTTCTATCTTTTGATAATCTTTTTCCGATAAATAAACATTAATTAAGCCATCTTGAGCTTGAATCAATTTTTTCAATTCTGTGATTATTTTATTTATCAATTGTGGGTCGGCTGCTATTTCTTTAAATATCAATTTTTTTATTGATTTCTTGATTATATCTTGAATGATTTCAATTAACTCATCATCTACCAAACTAATAGATGATTCCAATTGTTTTAAAATATTTTCTGTGAGCGCGATTTTATTTCGATAATCTATTTTTAATTGATTTAATTCTTCTTTCTGAAGTATTATTTCACTAAGTTTTTCATCATTTATTTCTTTCTTAATTTTTTCATTATCATCATCGTCATCTTCATCATCATCAGTATTTTCTTTTATTCTGACTAATTGTTCATTATTATCAATCACAGATTCAACACTGGGAAAAGACCATGCCATCAAATCCTTTGCTTGTTCATCTTTCATAAACTTTTATCCTAAAAAATGATATCAGGATCATTTTTGGTCGCAATGAATATTTTTTCTTCTTGGCTTAATTTTTTAGCAATTGCGACAATCCGTTTTTGAGCATCAATCACATTTTTCAATTTTACTGGCCCTTTCGTTTCCATTTCATCCCGCAAAATTTCTGCTGCTTTCGTTGACATATTCTTCATGAAAATATTTTTGATAAAATCATCGACACCTTTTAAAGCTAAAACTAAATCCTCATTTGATATTTCATTCAATAAAAGCTGCAAACTTCGATTATCAAGTTGGGCCAATCTTTCAAATGGCAAAATTTTATCTTGAATTTTTTCTGCTAAATTTTTGTTGGAATTAGATAAATCATTGATAATCTCTCGCTCCGCTTCTGTATCCAGATTAGAAATAATGTTTGCTACAGCATCAATTCCATTAACTGAAATCACATCGTAGCGATCTGTATTTTCTAATTCTTTCTCAAAAAATGCGGATAGAGATTCGATAGCAAAACTTGAAATGGGGCTAATTTTCGTCATCCTTTTTATGACTTTGTTTTGCAATGTCTTATCTAATAATTTAGTAATATCAGATGCTTTCTCATTATTAAGATGACTAACAATTAATAATAAAGCGGTAATAATCTGAGGATGCTCATCTCGTATTAGTTCAACAATATTAGAAGCGGGTTCACTTTTTAATAATTCTAACCATTTTGCAACTCCACCACCTGAACCGTCCATTCCTTGCATACCAAGGACATTTGTCAGTGAATTTTTCAAATATTCCTTTGATGATATATCTATCCCGGCACTGTTTCTTGATTCTTTAAAAAATTCATTTAACGCTTTAATTACCTCTTCTTCTGAAACAGAATCTATTGTATTAATCACTTCCATTATTTTTTGTACTTCTTTTGGATTCATACTCTTAAGAATTTCAGAAGCACTTTTTTCACCTAACCCAAGTATAATAATTGCTGCATTCCTAATTTTATCCATAAATCACTTCCCAACCCAATTTTTTATAACTGCAGCCACGCGATGCGGGTCGCGATTGGCTAATTCTTTTAATCGATTTATTTTATCTTGTTTCAATCCTTGAATTTCAGGCCCTAGCTCTTCGTCTTCTTCTTTATCTTCATACATGGAAAGAAGACTGTTAGTTTTTGGTGGAATGATTTGCTGATTATTATTATTACTTTTTAAATAAGTTGAAAGACGTTTATAGAGCACATAGAGAAATACAAATCCAAGTATAATTCCGATGACTTTCTTAATTAAATCCCAAAACCAGGGCTGATCCCATGCAGGTGTTGGCGCAACTACCATTTCCGGTGATTTTTCTACATTAAATGAACTATTAACAACTGTCACTTTGTCACCCCGTTTTTCATCAAATCCTATTGATGCTTTCACCAAATCGGTGATTTTCTTAATTTTTTCATTATCCAGCGGTTTGGCAGAATATTTTTTTGTTTTTGGATCTAGAACCATTTCATTATCTACAACTACTGCCACGGATAAACTTTTTAATTTGGTATGGCCTGATTTTTTATAGGATACTGATTTACTGACTTCATAATTTCTTGTGCTTTCTGTTTTTGCAGGTCCACTACTACCACCACCATTACCACCTTGACCTGAACCGCCACCAGACTGACCAGAAGCTGCTTGTTTTTCTGCATCTGATTCAGGTGGAGAATTAGAAAGTCCACCAGGAGGACCGGATGCTCCAGATGCCCCTCCAGAAGATTCTGAAACTGTTTGTTCACTGCGTATGGCTTTTTGATTCGGATCATATTGTTCTTGGGCGACTTCTTCTTGAGTGAAATCAATATCTGCATATACACTTACATTAACTTTATTATCTCCTATAATTGGAGTAATGAAGTTTTGAATACGCTTTTCATAATAATTTTGCACTTTATTTTGATAATTCAATTGCTCTGCACTATACAGCGCATCTTGATCTACTGCTGCTGACAAATAATGACCGTACTGATCTGTTATTGCGACACTTTGTGGATCTAATCCAGGAACACTGCTTGCAACAATTTGCACAATTGAGCGAATTTTTTCTTTATCAGAGCTAAAACCTGGAGCCATCGCAAGCACAACTGATGCTGTTGGTTTTCCATTTTCATCTGCAAATACATTATTTTGCGGAATCGCAATATGGACTTTTGCATTGGAAACCCCATCAATTGCGCTAATTGTTTTCGACAAATCGCTTTCTAATGCACGCAAATAACGTGCATTTTCTAAGAACTGACTACTCCCTATACCGCTTTGTGTATTAAGATAACCAAAATTGAAACCATCATCTTTAGGTACACCCGCAGCCGATAACTTAACTCTTGCAAGTTGAACGTCCTTTGCAGGAATCATTATAACTCCTTCAGCTTCATTCATTTTATATTGAATACCAGCTTTTTCGAGTGTATCAACAATGGAGGCTAAATTTTGGGGTGTGACTTGATAATCTAATGGTCGATAAAGAGGCTCTTGTATCGACATGTATAAAACGATACCCAACGCAACTCCAGCAGCAATTCCAAGCATAAAAATCAGCTGTTTTACAACTGGATTTTGTAAAAGTGATTTTATATTTGCTATTTGATTTTCTATTGGTGGTTGCATAGGTTTTATTTCCATATGTTATCAAACAGGCATGCTCATTATTTCCTTATAAGCTTCTAAAATTTTATTTCTGACTGTTACCAATCCTTCGAAGGCTAATTTGGATTTTTGCGAGGAAAGAACAACCTGCGATAAAGATACATTTGTATCGCCCGCAATATATGAAGTTTTAATTTTTTCTGCTTCTGTTTGCACCTGGTCGACTTGTGTTAACGCACCTTTCGCAACTGACAACACGTCATTGAAATTTTTAGTTGCTGAAATACCTTTATTTTCAGTAAATACGTTTGATTTATTTGAGACTTCACGTATTTTAGCTAAAATATCGCTAATATCTGCTCTTACCCCTGTTACATTGTTAATTGTCATATGCATATTTCCTAGCAAATTAAGGTATGGTCAATCCAATTGAGCGTAATTTTGAAATCTTATATCTTAAGGTTCTTGGGCTCTTATTTAATTTTTTTGCTGCTATGCTCCGACTGCCTTGACTTTCTTTCAAAACATCTAAAATCAATTTTGCTTCATTTGCATCCAATTTTGAATTGAATTTGTTGAGATGGCTCAAAGCATTATTTAGAACGGGTTGCTCAAAAATATCTTCACATAAAATAATGTTTTCTTCATCTATCAAATCGCTATCCGTCATAATCAGAGTACGCTGAATAACATTTTCCATTTCACGAATATTTCCGGGCCAATTTGAGTTTAATAGTTTTTTCTTAGCATTTGTTGTCAAAATAGGAGATTTTCTACCAAACGATTTTGCATATTCAGTTATAAAATATTCAGCTAAAGGAATAATATCCATTGGCCGTTCTTTTAATGTTGCGCAGTGAATTGGAACGACATTTAATCGATAATACAAATCTTTTCTAAAACAACCCGAGGCAACTTGCTGAGCCAAATTACGATTAGTAGCAGCAATAATACGTGTATTTACATTTACTATCTTTTTACCACCAAGTCTTTCAATTTCTTTTTCTTGTAAAGCGCGAAGCAACTTTGCTTGCAAAGTTAAAGGAATTTCTGAGATTTCATCCAATAATAATGTGCCATCTTGAGCTTGTTCAAATTTACCTATATGAGTGCTATATGCATTTGTAAATGCACCTTTTTCATATCCAAATAATATCGCCTCTACCATATTATCAGGCATCGCTGCGCAATTTACTGACACAAAAGGACCTGCGGCAAAAGGTGAGTGAGAATGAATATAACGCGCCATGATTTCTTTGCCAACCCCGGTTTCGCCCGTGATTAATACCCCGGCATTACTTTTAGCTGCTCTTCTAGCCACTTCTAAAGAAGCCAGGCTTCGTGGATCTTCAGCTATAATTGTTTTCATGAGAGGTTCCTGTCTTTGTTCCTTATCTGCAATATTGGTATATGCAATTTTCGTACCAACTGAAAAACCTCGTAATCCTCTATGCGACATGATTCTGCCTAAAAAAATACATAAAATTTGATTATGACATCTTTAAAGACAAATCATTTTTGATCATACGCTCGCTCAATCCTCAGGTCTTTTGCACGAGCACATGAGCAGGCTGAGTAGCGGAGATTGCTTTTCTTTCTCAGGAATTTGTTATTAAAAACAGCCTACATATTTCGTAATCAGATTTAATACTCTACATTTGGAATATGGTTGAACCAAAGTTTATATGATAACTTAAGGACTATTGCAATTGATCCTCTAGACAGGAAGTCTCATGAATACACCCACGCATGCTGCGTCTCATAGTACAGATACTCAGAAAAAAACATCCACTCATGCAGCTGATCTTTTAACCATATTTAATCAATATGCAGATCACATCAAAATCTTATCTCTAGATTGTTTTGATACCTTATTGTGGCGTAAAACAGCAGAACCTTCTGATGTGTTCTATAATTTATGCCAACGCCCAGCTTTCAAAGAATTGAAAATGACTACGGCCATGCGTATCAGTGGAGAATTATACGCATATCAAATGAATCGCGTTAAAAAAGGAACAACACAAGCCAAGCTAGATGATATTTATAAAGCAATTTTCCCAAATTTTAATAATGAGCAGATCCAAGTTCTTATCGAAGAAGAATTGAAAGCAGAAATGGAAATTTGTTTTGCATTTCCTCCCATTATTGAATTGATTCGAGAAGCCTATAATCGTGGAATCAAAATAATCATTGTAAGTGACACTTACTTAGAGGAAAAACAATTACATCGATTGCTGGAAAATTCCTTGCCACATGATGTTATGTCAGCCATCTTGAAAATCTTTTGTTCTAGCGAAAAAGAATTTTCAAAAGGTGAAGGATTATTTAACTTTGTTTTACATGAATATGAAGTATCACCTAAATCCATTTTACACATCGGAGACAACCCCTTTGCCGATCATGATGCCCCTTCATATTTAGGAATAAATGCTATTCATCTCATTCATCATGACGAGAATTTGACAGAGTTAATGCGTATGCATCCTATTTATGCAAGCTTTATGGATCCTGAGATTCGCACTTCACGCGCATTATTTAGTCCCTATCGATCATTATTTGCTTCTCAGCTTGGACAAACCACCCCCGAAAATCTTATTGGATATGTTTCATTAGGGCCTATTCTTTATGCTTTTGCAAAATTTGTTTATGATGAAGTCGAAAAGTTACGTCAAGCAGGTAAAAAACCAAAAATTCTATTCCTTATGCGAGATGCTTATCTGCCTTCATTAGCATGCGAAGCATTTGCAGAAAAACCCTTGGGTAACCAAATCCGGATAAGTCGTTTTGCAACGTTTGCAGCTTCATTTCGTTGTAAAACTGATATCGATCATTATCTCGCTAAGTCAGTGCAATCTTTAAGATTTAAAGATATGTGCAACCAACTTTTATTACCCGAGCTCACCACTACACAAATATTAGAACAAATATCAAGATCGAATAATAAACCTGCTGATTTTATCAAAATGATCAACCAAGAAAATGTGCAACAAATCATTTTCAAGCAATCAGCCTCTTATCGTGAAAGATTAAAAAAACATTTGGAAAAAACCATAGGTTTAAAACGAGGCGACACTTTAGTTTTTGTTGATTTAGGTTATATGGGTACAGCGCAAATAAAACTCGCACCTGTATTTAAAGAAGAAATGGATGTTGACATTGCAGGAATATATCTTATCGCATTACATACGCATGAATGCAATTCCTATCGGAAAGGCTTGTTCGATCACAGTGCATATAATGAAAAAACATTGATTATGCTCGTTACTTATATTGCTTTATTTGAAAAACTTTGTAATTCGAATGAAAAAAGCGTTGTGGATTATGATAACAATGGCGATGCCATATACTCAGAAATCGACATTAGCAATGTCCAACAAAACAAATTGGAACCAATTCAAGCAGCATGCTTGCGTTTTATTCGCGATGCAAAAAATTTTATTAACCAGTCTAAATTTACAGTTAACAATGAAATTCTTAGAGATGCTGCTGCCATAAGCTTAGGACGCTTAATTTTCTTACCCACTCGGCCTGAAACAGAATATTTACAAACTTTTCAATTTGATGTTGGTTTAGGTACAAAGGAAATATTACCTTTATTCGATTTAAATAAAGGATTAACAAGTTTACGTAGACGTGGATGGCTATATTCTACGAAAGAAAACATTAAAAATATGCGCATCAATTATCCCGCTGAATGGCGCGCAGCTAGCCTAGAACTATCACTTGCATTCATGGCACAGCAGCGATTTGGTTTTAAATTCGCTTTAAATGACCTTAGCCAGAGAAGAGAAAATATTGAAATTATTATTATGCAAGACAAACAAACTTCCGTATTTACATTGGATGCAACCCCCACACATGACGGCTATTTTTCCTTATTAATACCCATACCCCAAGACCATCAAATAGGGTTACACCTCGGCCTAAATTATCAATGGATTGAAATAGAAAGTGCCCAACAAATTAGACTAGATTACTTATTTTCTCACAAAGAATTCGAACATTCTGTTGACGCAAGCCCATTTTTAAAAGGCCATCAAATGCAAAATAGAGGTGGTGGTTTGTTCGAGTGCCATTCAAATGCTGGATTACTCATTTATCATTCTCCGCAAAATTTGGACGATGAAAAATATGTATTACGATTGACCTTTCGACCTATCGTAAGAAGGTCTGAAGTGGCGCAAATTTGACATTATTGGCAATGCTTGTTATGTTGGGGAGTGTTGGTTTTATATGTACTTTACTTTTTATTCGCGTGGTACATCCCTGTACCTCCTGCTTCGTCTGTCCATGGAAGCTAACGAATAAAATGTAAAGTACATATAAAATCAAAAGAAGGGTTGACGGAAAGCGTACCGAAAACCCAAAGAATTCATGGAAGAATTCAGGACCTATGGACTACATGGATAATCATAGCCATATTTTGATTAGCGATGATTGCGATGATTGTCATTACATTTCAAATACATTTACGTTTTTGAGACTCCCTCTCAATAAAATGTCATTTGAAAATCTCATCGATCATCCGGAAAAACTGGATAAAAAGCTCGCTATCCTTGTCTGTAAAAACATTGAAAATCAACAGAAAAAAAAGCTAAATGAGCTAATTAAGCCTTATGATCCTTTTTTAATTTCATTTAATGAATTTAATCAAAAAATAGAGACTCCCGTCCATTTTTTGAAAATGCCTTTTAGTAAACATGAATTAGAACAAGCTTTGAATCATGCGAAAAATTATCAAAATAAAATTGAATCTTTTGATTTTGATTATCCTGTTTTCGATCGACTAATTGGCAAAAGCAAAGAGATTTGCAAAATTAAATCACTTATTAAACAAGTTGCCTATTCTGATACAACTGTATTGATAATGGGCCAATCCGGAACAGGAAAAGATGTCATAGCATCATGCATCCACCATCTTTCTACACGACGAAATAATTTACTGGTTCCGATAAACTGCGGGGCTATTCCAAGTGAATTAATGGAGAGCGAATTATTCGGCCATGAAAAAGGCGCTTTTACAGGTGCCATTACGCGCCGACCTGGGCGTTTCGAAATGGCTAATACCGGTACGCTTTTTTTGGATGAAATTGGCGATATGCCCATGCCAATGCAAGTCAAATTATTACGCGTCATTCAAGAACGTAAAATTGAACGAGTTGGAGGAAATAACAGCATTAACGTGGACGTCAGATTAATTGCTGCAACCAATCAAAAATTGGAAGAGTTAATTCAACAAAATAAATTTAGAGAAGATTTATTTTATCGCATTAATGTTTTTCCGATTCAAGTACCAAGCTTAAATGAACGCTCAGATGATATTCCTCTGATAATGGATTTTCATCTTGATAAAATTTACGAAAGATTAAAACATCGAGTTGAATTTACCGACTCTGCTAAAGAAATTTTATGTCATTATCCTTGGCCAGGAAACATTCGAGAATTAGCTAATTTCATAGAAAGAATGGTAATTTTATTTCCGGATCATGTGGTTGATGAAAATGATATTGATTCTGTTTATAAACAAAAAAAACAAGCATCTACAAATACAGAAGTATCGTTAGCAAATGAAAATACCAAAACACCTTTTAATATCAAAGAATATATGTCCAAAGTTGAACAACAGCTTATTAAAGTTGCTCTAGATAGATCGAATGGCATCATCAATGCAGCAGCCGAATACTTATCCATGGGACGAGCAACATTAGTTGAAAAAATGAAAAAATATAATTTATGATTTGATCATGCTTAACAATGTTTGCTGAATCTTCATAAAACTCATTTGTGTTGCTTCTAAGCTGGTTAATTGAAGTTGTAACGTTGATATAACTTCTGGAAGATTTGCACCAGCCAATTTTCCTAACACAATATTTTGATCATCAATCAAGTTTTTATTCGCATTAACCTCATTATTAATTGTTAACATTCTCGATCCCAATTCTGCTTGATAACTAATAAAAGCATCAGCTACTTGATCAAAGGATGCTCCTGCTCGTACTAAACCTTGATGAAAATAAGCCAACTGCTGCGGATTATTATCGGTTGGTGTTTGTAAAATATCGATAAGCCCTTGTAATGTTGTAAATACATCTTGAGTTTGACTAGGTTGCACAGTAAATTGATCGCCGACAGCTGGGGCACCCAAAAAATCTAAAGAAACTCCATTAAAAGTGATTGGTGTACCTGAGTGAAAATCGGGGGCTTGAGCTGGTGTTGTTTGTGGCGGAGTTGGAACAACTTGACCACTGACTGCTCCCACAACTTGATATCCCAGATTACCTGCACCATTTGTTACAAAAGTTACCGTGTAAGTATCGGGAATATAATTTGCTGAATTAACCGCTCCTTCCGTAGTATATGAAGTACCTGTATTGATAGCTGGATTAAAAGAAACTGTAAACGTACCATTTCCTTGATAAATATTTCCAAAAACATTATACCCGGCTTCATTAAATATCGTATTCGCATTGGGGCCAATATCGACTGTCGAGGGTGTATAACCACCTTGATAAACAAATCCCCCAGCTTGTTCAATATAAGGTTCTACCGTTGTGTTAAAACCACCAAAAATATATTGTCCATTGTCTTTCGTATTGGAAATATTTAATAAAGTACTCAAATATCCTTGCATTTCGTTTCCAATAGCAACACGATCTTGATCTGTCAACGTATCATTCTGTGCGCGCGAAATTAATTCTTTGATTCGTGAAACCGAATCAATTCCACTTTGTATACACGATTCATATAAAGATGTTCTATTTTGTGCGTTAATGCCACTTTCATTATAAGTAGATAAATCCTGAATCCCTTCATAAGTCGACTGAATTTGACTTGCTAAAACAGGATCTTCCGAAGAGCGTGCTAATTTTAAATGAGAAGAAGCTTTTGCGTATAAATCGGAAATTAATTGATATTGATTATTAATTATTAATGTTTGTTGTTGAAACATATTAAATGTTGGAATACGCATATCTATTTCCTTAATAATGACGTTAACACATCAAAAATTGAATTCGCCACTTCGAGAATTTGTGAACTAGCAAGAAATGCTTGCTGATAAAGAGACAAGTTAATCGATTCTTCTTCTGTATTTACAGCGGATATATCGTCAAATCTTTTTTGAGTAATCATTTGAACAACTTGAGTTGCATCATACTGTGCTTGCGCAGAATTACTTTGTACAATCACATCATGTGTCAACAAATCATATCCTTGAACAAAAGTATATTTATCATTTACTATGCCTTCTTCATATAATGATGCCATAACTTGACCATTACGGACATCACCTGTTCCTATCGCATTATAATTGACATTAATGGTATCTCCGGCCTTAATGTTTTGACCTTCTATAGTGATTTGATAACCATAATTCAATCCACCTGGCGTGGGAAAAATATTTTGACTAGGTGGTGTATAAGCAATTGGCCCATCAAGCACAGCACTCGTTGAACTATCCACAATTTGATAACTGGTCGGTGTGAGGAATTGAATAGTGATAGGCGGTGATAATTGTTTAAGTGCTGATGTAAATGCTGGATTCGTTGTGTCATTAACCGAGACAGCTTTAATAGTCAAATCACTACCAGATTGCAAATTCTTCACAGCATCAATGGGTAAGGCTAATGCAAGCAAGGATCCATCCGTGATTGCTACACTCATCGAATTTGCCGCATTATTCGTAGGAGAAATAATAAATTCGTCACCTGCTATAATTGGTCCTGCATTTATATTAATAGTAAATCCATCCACTGTTATCGCTTGCGGCAGTGATGAAATAGAACCAAAACTCGCTAAAGAACCATCTGATATTCGGGTTAATTTATAACTTCCAGACGTATCAAAATATAATTGATAATCAGTCGTTGTTAAAGCCGTAACATCATCAATATTGACCGTTAGATTTTCACTTCCAGTATTATTTAAATTAGGAATAACACGATCTATTAATGCATTTGGATTATTAATATCATTAAAAATATTAACGCCTAAATTGCCATTTTTATCCATACCTAATTTATTTTGTGTATTTAATGTATCCGTAATAGCTAATGCCAACCGTCCTAAAGCTTGGCTTGCGCCAGCTAAAGATGTATCACGATATTCAAGTAATCCCGCTAATTGACCACTTTGTATTCCATCGGTTACTAATATAGATTCTGATCCTGTATTTACTATAATATCTAAATTGTCGGGATAGGAAGAATTCGCAATAGTTTGAAGTTGATAACCATGATCCCCTTCTACTAATAAAATGCCATTACCCATATAAATATTCAGTTGTCCATAGTTATCCGTCAACGTTGTAAAATCAAAATATTGTGCGAGTTCTTGCACAAGCTGTTCTCTTTGATCTAACAAATCGGATTGATCCGATCCCTGAGTAGTAATAATCTGCTGGTTAATATTAGCGATACCTTGAATTATTTGATTTGCTGTATCTAAAACATCATTGATGGAAGAATTCGTATTCTGCTGTTCTAAACTAATCTGACCGCTAATAAATTGAAATTGATTGGCTAAACTAGATAATTTATTTAAATAAACACTTCTATTTTGGTCTGTATTTGAACTATTTAGTGTTCGTAACGCATTAAGTGAATCGGTGATATATCTCCCCACACTATTGGAATTGTCATCTAACAATGATTCAAAATCTTGGATTCTTTGCAAATAAACATCCATTTTTGAAAAATTGCTATTAGCTTGTTGAACAGCATGGCTTGCTGTTTCATCATAGACCCGTCTTATATCAGCTACATTGACTCCATTGCCAAATAAAGCATCCGCAAAATCAATTTCTCGACGACTGTAATAAGGCGTAGCCACATTCGCCAAATTCCTACTCGTTACATTTAATGCGTTTTGATAAGCTAATATACTTCTTATCCCAATCCCCAAGATTCCACTACTCATACTTAACCTCGCATCCTTGCTTACGTTAATATGGCCAGAATTTGCTAAATAGTAGTGTACCTATGCCGCCACGAGACGAATTACCAACCTGCCCACCACCACTATAACTAATACGGGCATCAGCAATACGTTGCGAAGATACAACGTTATTTTGTTCAATATCCTCAGGTCTAACAATGCCGGCAAGGCGCATATATTCTCTTCCTTGATTTATTGTAACCCAAGATTCGCCTTGTACAACCATATTACCATTCGATAATACCCGAACAACTGTGACTGAAATGGTGCCCCGCAATTTATTTTGTTCGTGAGACTCCCCTTCACCGTCAAATTCTTGGTCAGTACTGGTTTCTATATTCAATTGTGGAACAGATTGTCCAAACCAAGTAGGAGTGGGAAAAGTATTTGAAGCTGTTTTCTTAGTAATTGTTTTGGCTTTTTTCTCGCCTTGCGTCAATTCTTCTAAACGAACAGTTAATATATCCCCTACTCGACTCGCAATGCGATCGTTATATAAGGTAATCTCGTGACCGGCTTGATAAATACCACCTTCTTTTTTAGGCGGAGGCGGATTATCGACCGGATAAGTAGGAGGATAAACTGTTTCATCACGCAGACCCATTTCATCTAAAAAATGTGCGCATCCTGTTAGGATGAATACGAGTGATAAAACAGCCGCTTTTATTAAAAAATTTATATTCATTCATTAAGCCTGACGACTAAGGTATTGCATCATATTGTCAACGGCAGCTACTGCCTTGGAAGTGACTTCAAATGCACGCTGGGCTTCAATTAAATTCACCATTTCTTCCACAACGCTCACATTCGATCCTTCTAACGCAAATTGAACAAGGGTTCCCGTACCATTTGTGCCAGGTGGATTTGCTGTACCTTGATCATTAGCATCATTGGCCATGTAAAGATTCTGACCAACTGGCGTTAAGCCATCGGGATTGATAAATGTCGTTAAGTCCAACGTACCAAAGTTGGTTGGCACCTGCGTGCCAGGCGTTATTCCACTGACCACACCATCTTCAGTTATATTAATATTGACCGTACCTGCAGGAATAGTGATAGGAGGCTGAACCACATAGCCATTATGTAATATCAATTGTCCTGTGTCGTTTTTTTGTAAACTGCCTGCACGTGTATACGCGTACTCATTTCCGTTCGGCAACAATACTTTAAAGAATCCAGGCCCCTTGATAGCAAGATCCAAAGGTTCATCAGTTGGAAGTTGTGCTCCATCCGTAAATATTTTTTTATTGTTTGATAATTTCGTACCAGTACCGATGATTAATCCGCTTGTCGACGTTGTCGTTTCTGATGTTTCCGAATCCGGCTGTTTAATAATGTTATAAGGCAATTCTTCAAATTCTGGACGATTCCTTTTGAATGCGGTCGTATTAGCATTGGCTAAATTATTACTTATAACTTCAATATTTTTATGATGTGCTTCCAAACCTGATCTTGCAATGGCTAATGCTAAATCCATAAGTCACCTCCCCCCAATAAATTTAATATCCGAACATTAATTCAAATTTAATAATTCATTCGCCTTGGAAGCATTGTCTGCAAAATTTTTCATTAGATTGCTATGCATTTCAAAATGACGAGAAACATCAATCAATTTTGTTAATGTTTCAATTGGACTGACATTACTGCCTTCTAATGCGCCACTTTGCAAAACAACATCATCATCTTGTTGAGCATTGCCTGCTCCACCTTTGATATAAAATAATCCCGCCTCACCTTTTTCTAAATCGGTCAAACTAGGATTCGTTAATTTAATGCGATCAAGTTCGACCAATTCAGGTGAGCCCGGCAAAATTGCTGAAATCGTACCATCTTGGCCAATATTAATTTTGTCGTATTGTGGTATATTGATTAAACCACCACTTCCCAAAACCATTTCGCCCGTACTCGTTACCAACGTTCCATCTGATGTCACTCGCAAATTACCAGCACGAGTATAAGCTTCTCTGCCCGATTTACTTTGCACGGCAATAAATCCTTCTCCAGCAACCGCCACATCAAGATCGCGACCCGTATTAAGTGTTGGCCCATTTTTAAAATCAGTATAGGTATTACTCATTTGTCCATATACCCGTACTTGCGGACCATCACTATTCACAGGCAAACTCTTCATCAATTCGAAATCACCACGAAAAGCTGTCGTATTCACATTGGCAAGATTGTTTGTCAGAATTTCTAACTGACGCAACGTGGATTGAGCTCCATTCATGCCAATGAAAATGGCCTTATCGACCATAACACATCTCCTTTAAATTAAAGTTTGATGACTGTTTGCATAATTTCATTATACGTTTGCTCCACTTGCGCATTGGCTTGGAAAGTATGTTGCGCATCAATCAAACTCACCATTTCATCTGTTAAATCAACATTCGACATTTCCAGTGCACCGGAAGTAATAGCATTTATACTGTTATTCTGATTTATGATGGGAGCACCTGAGGCAGTGGTCGCTTGCCAAGACATGTTGCCTGCATATTGTAATCCCTGGTTGGATTGGAATTGTGCCAAAGCAACTTGACCAACCTGAACATTTTGATTGTTGGTATATTGCAATGTTACGACCCCATTTTGATCTATCACATAACTACCTGGTACACCCGCTGTGTAGCCATCTTGTGAAGTCGGCAATATCGTTTTACTACCGCCACCATATTGCGTTATCGCTGCTAAATTTAATGAAATATTTTGCGGTGCCGTAGCACCTGTTGTTGGCGACCAAGCTAAAGCAACAGGAGTGGTAGGTGAAGTAATTTGTCCCGAAGTAGAAAAAGTGATAGCACTTGATCCAACAGGCACACCTCCTACTTCTGCATTCACTGTCCAAGTATCTTGTCCGGTTTTTATGTAAAACAAAGAAAGCGTCGCTGGCGTTCCCAAGCTATCAAAAACTTGCACATTAGTACGAAAATTATAGGTAGTTGGATCCGTATCAACAAATGGTTTGACAATTGTGGCACCGCCCGCGTCCAAATTGATAGTTTCCGTCACATTAGCGGTTGAAACAGCAGGAGAGGTGTTCGTTGGAATTTGTAAATCGCCAGTTGCTGGAGCGATAATGGTTCCATTTACCGATTGAAATCCTTGTAAGCGACTCGTTCCTGAAAGAAAGTAACCACTATTATCGACTTCAAACTCTCCCGCACGAGTATAAGTGACAGCCCCAGAAATGGGATCTTTCATAATGAAAAAACTATTTCCATTATTAATACTCAAGTGCGATTGAATTCCATCAGGACTCACATCACCTCGAGAAAAATCTTGTGAAATATTATTTAAAGTCACCCCCAAACCAGGTAATATGCTGGAAGCGTTTCCCACAGGATAAAGATCAGCAAAATTCGCCGAAGATTTTTTAAATCCAACTGTATTAACGTTTGCAATATTATTAGAAATCACTTCCATATTAGACATTGAAGCTTTCATCCCTGTATTTGCAATATTTCCTATGCCCATGGCCGACTCTCCTTAGGATTTAAAATTTTAACGACTTTATCTGTACTCGTGCCGCCCAACATTTCGAGATTAAGAATGACTTCGTGCTGCTCTCTATCTAATCCCACACTATTCACTTTAAAATTCCCTAATGTTTTAATTTCTTGAGATTTTCCATCAATAACTGCTGTAGCAGAAATTCTATAATAACCAGGTTCACAGGGTTTATTTTCTAAATCTTTCCCATCCCATTCAAAATCAGCTATACCTTCTCCTGATGCCGGAAGCTGAATGGTATTCACAATATTATTGTTCGGATCTTTTATTGTAACAGTCACACCGGTAGTCGGTTTCTCTAAAAAAACGGCACCGCTTAATCCCTCTCCTTTTACTAAAGGACTGATACTCTTAAAAACTTGTGCTTTTTTCCCAATAATTTGCGTTGCCTGCATCATTTGGGTTTTGCCCATATTATCATTCAGACTTTTTACACTTTTTTCTAATTGCTGAGTCGCACTTAATGAAGCCATTTGTGACATTTGTTGCATCATCGCGCCAGAATCAAGTGGTTTCATGGGATTTTGCGTGCGCATTTGCGTTAAAAATAATTTCATAAAATCATCTTGCGTTGTTGGCTTCTTGCCAATGCTAGGCTGACGCTCATGAAATCCCGGTTTCGGCGTTGTTGGTGCATTTGGATTAATCGTTTTGTCATTTGGCATAGTTTCTTACCTTATTTGCTATTGATGACATTGATCGACTGCATAATTAAATTTTTTGTTGTATTCATGACATCCACATTAGCTTGGTACTCTCGCGATGCTGAAATCATATTTGTCATTTCTTCAATTGGGTTGACATTACTCATATAGATAAAACCTTCTTCATTTGCAGAAGGATTGCCTGGATCATAATTTCGTTGCAATGGTTTTTGACTTTCTTGTATCCCTGTGACTTGCACACCACCTATCGGTTGATCATCCGGACTTAATCCTGGTATCGCTTGCTTCACTTCGCTGAAAATAGGATATTTGGTATGATAGGTGCCCTCTTCTGAACTGCCGACAGTACCAGCGTTTGCAAGATTACTGGCTATTGTATTGATACGAGTTGTTTGGGCGCTCATTCCACTGGCCGCAGTTGTGAGAACTTGGTCTAAAGACGCTGTACCCATTTTTATTCTCCTGTAAGAGCTTTCATCATTTGTTCAGTTTTACTTTGTATAAAAGTAAGATTCACTTGATAACGTAAAGCATTTTCGATGAAATTTTTTCTCTCCAATTCATCGTCGACTGTATTGCCGTCCAAACTCATTTGATGAGGTATACGATATAGAGTGGGCTCCCCTCCACTTAATTGATTAGTTGAGGAAATATGATTTTGATTTGTCGTTAATAATGCTGAAGCATTTTGATTTGCGTTTTGCAATGCTTTATGAAAATCAATGTCACGAGCTTTATAATGCGGTGTACTACTATTAACGATATTACTCGTCAATAATGTTGAACGATCTTCACATAATTGCAACGCTTTTTCAGAGAGACCAAATATATTGTTATCCATAACATAAGCTCCATTTAGTACTTAATTACATTGCAAAAAGCGTGCCAAACACGATTTTGATTAAAAATTGAAATTAAATCGATTTAAGCCTTGAATTTTGTACTTCTGGAAATAAAAATGATTTTTATCGGCAGATATTGGCAAAACTTAAATTGCCGATTGAGGCAAAGATTGCCGACTGTGAGTTGCCTCCTGTTCTTTAAACCATTTAAGCAAAGTTTCTTCACCTAAATTTTCACAAATGTAAGACAAATACCGATGCAGCTCTTTCGCATACTTGTTTTTTGAAATTTTATGTTGTTTTGGAGGCAAAGGATCATGATGAAAGAAGTTTCCATTTAAATAATCATTACAAAAATTTTGATAGTCTCTAGTAAAAAGCAGAAAGGTATGCCACATATTATCGATATCTTCCATCTCTATGTGCATAACACATTTAAAATTCAAAGATTTATTTTCAGTGTATAGTTTTTTGTCTGATGCATGTTTGTGACATAACCAGATATATTTCATCAATTCTAAAAAAGCTTCTTTTGCTGTCATCTTAGAATTAGGATATTCGTTTTGATAACGGGAAATAACATTATCATTTTCATATTCTAATAATTTATTAAGCTTAATCTGCATAAGTTCCTCTTATAAAAAAGCCCTCCGGAGTTGGCTCATCGTGAATTAAAGTACGTGAGCCAACTAATCTCAACATCACTTATTTGCATATGAGCAACTTACATGAATGCCACGATCTGTTCCAATTTCTAATTCGCCAGTAGGATCTATATCTTTTAAAATAGCTGGATGGTTTGGCCTGAATATTACATATTTTTCGTGCCATTGAACGTATGCCATCTCCATGGAAGCCATGGGGGAACTAGTGGTGCAAACTATCAATTTACGAGTAGGATCAAAATTAAAATGTGCAAAAATCGGAACTTCAGGATCTACTGGAACGTGATCAAATGGTATTTCATATATTCGTTGTCCTTGTACAGCATTTGTTAGCGGGAAAATGAAAACAAAGATTAGAATAAATTTAAGCAATTTCATTTATAAGCTCCTTCTTTAAAAAATTTTACTGCTGACTTAAACAATAAATTAGCAATGACATGAACATGTCCCACAATGACATTTACACTCACACCATCCAGTGTCTCTATTTACTAATTTTTTTTGCATAATGCTTTTGATGATTTTTTCTCTCATATCTCCTCCGAATTAAAATTCATGACAAGTCAACATTAGCTCAATATAAAATTGACTAAAAGTGACATTTTTTATATGATTTGTTCCCATATGGAAACAAATAGATTAAAACAATTCTGTGCAATCGTAGAAACCGGAAGCCTGACAAAGACTTCTCAGTTATTACATATCACTCATTCCGCGCTTTCAAAATCAATGAAGCTTTTACAAGAAGAAATTGGCATTTCCTTGTTACGCCCTTCTGGTAGAGGCGTAACCCCCACTGAACAAGGTTTAAAAATCTATCAACGCGCAAAGTTTTTTTTAGAACAAGAAAACCATTTGTTTAAGTTAAACAAAAACTCAACCACTTCATCTATCAAAATTGGTGCTGTTGAAATTTTTCTCCTTTGCATGGGAAATCAATTTAAACAACATTCATTTGAAAATAATTCAATTACTTTACTCGATCTTGATCCCGGCAATATGGAACAGTTGATTGCAAATCGTCAACTCGAGTATGGTATTACTTATGCACCATTTCCCATGGAACAAGTAGAAATAATTGAAATTGGAAAATATCGATTAGGATGTTATTACAAGAAAAATATGTTTGAGGGACAACATATTTCAGAAATACCATTTGTTGTTCCATCGCTAGCACTTCCAAGCAATCCTTTAGGAATAAAGGAAAGAGATGGTTGGATTGACAGCCTTTCTCCTCGAAACAAAAAATACTCTGTTAATTTGTTATCAACAGCCATTGAGTTAACCTTACAAGGATTATGCGCTATTTATATCCCTGATTTTTTAGCCAATAAAATAAATGCGACACATAAAAACAAAGAAATTTTAGAAGAATATACTTTACCGAGAAAACAAAAAAATTTCCAAAGAGCTTTTTTACTAAGACATAAAGATCAAACAGAAACTCTGATCTTTAAGCAATTATTTAATATTGTTAAGGAAACAATTTCATACAAGATAGTTTAGCGAATGATGCACTTCTCAGGAGATTCTGTTAAAAAGTACATGTAGGTTGTTTTTCATTACAAATTCCTGAAAAAGAAAAACAATCTCCGCTACTCAGCCTGCTACAGCCTATATGTTTTGTCGTATATTTTGCTTGCATTAAGACATTTCGAAAAAGATTCTATAGCGCAGGGAATTTTGTTAAATTCTATATTTTTACAATTTTCCTGATTAATAAGGATCGTTATGAAAACTCGAAATAAATGGGCAACCTTTCGGGATTTAAACAATTATCAACTCTTCAATATTGTTCAATTAAGACAAGAAGTATTAATTAATGAAAAAGAACATCCTTATCAAGAATTAGATGATCAGGATCAATGTGCATTACATCTATTAATTTTGCTTAATAAAGACAGCAATGATATTTCCCAATCTTGTTTTGATGTTTTAATTGCTTATGTCAGACTGCAAGTACCTAAGTATCATGGTTGTTTTGAAGCAGATCGAATTGTTATTGCAAAAAATTATAGAACAGCTGAATTTAAATCAACTATTGATTCATGCATTAAAGAAAAAATGTTATCACACAGAGATTGTGATGTAACTGAAATTAAAGCACCTGAAGAAAAAATTAATTGGCAATGGCTAACATTCTCGCAAATGAGCACTTTAAATCTATATCGAATTTTTCAATTGCGTTCGAAAAATTATATGGAAATTCAAAAGTATTCTTATGTTGATCCTGATGATAAAGATCTAGAGCCTACACTTCATGTGTTGAATCTTAAAAAAAATGACAAACAAGAATATATACTTGCAGCTTATGCACGTTTACTTTTCTCAAAAACCAAACCCCATGAAGCAGAAGTTGGACGAGTGATGGTGCATCCTGATATGCAAAGGAAAGGATTAGGAAAGAAATTAATGAAGGAAATTGGAGCCAAACTTGATACTGAGAATTTACGAGCAAGACTTGAAATATCGGATGATGAATTCTCTGGGCATCTTGAAAAATTTTACAAGCGTTCCGGATTCAAAAAAACTGGTCAATTTTATGTTGAATTTTCAAAAAAATCTGAATTCAAAATTTCTGAAATGTTGCGTGAGTCTAAGACTGAAAAATGCCTTAACATTGTTCGGAATGTTTATTCAATTTGGCGACAAAAAGTACTCTCCAAAAAATCAGAAAAAAAAGATTTACCATGCGAAACTCATACAACTATTCCTAAAAGATGATTATTTATCAATGAAAAATTTTTTATATCATAAACTTTTCCAGTGGCGTACCAGACTAGCCTTTTTGTTTCATAAAGGAAAATGTGCCGAACAACGCAGACGAGCGCAATCCTAGCACGCAGTGTTTTCGACAGGATGTCGAAAACTCGCGACCAAGTACAGGGAAGTACTTTGTCGCGAGCAGATGAGCACGTCGAGTTGTGAGGCAGTTTCATTTTCCAGAAACAAAAAGGCTAGCCTGGCACAGCCCTCGAAAAACAGTACTTGAGGTTGTAAGTGTGCAATGTTTAACCGAATGTTCGTGCTGTAATTATGTTAAAATATTAATATAAGGAGCACCAGGAGGAGTATTCATATGGATACAAAAGGAAAAATAGCTTCCACTTTATCTTTTTTAGCCATTTTATGTGCTCATTCCGCGTTTTCAGACCAAACCGTAATAAATAACAGCACCAGCCAACCGCAGCAGCAAGCAGCCCCGCAGTGTGGAGGCAATCAAAATAATATTTACGACCCGAGAGTACCCCCAGCAGGGGCCTATGTAGTACAAAATGGAAATGGTACATCTAATCAAATTTATACGACTGGCGAGAAAAAACCTTATTATGTTGATAATTACTGCAATCAACCCAACAATGTGCAGCCTTATGCTTTTTTTCAACCCTCTGGTCCTGGACCTGGTCCCGGTCCGCATCCACACCCACACAGATAGGTAAGAGCATCAGATCAAACAAATTCATATTTTTTTAAGTTATTTATATTCAATAAACTTTTTTTAATTTCTTCGCGACGTTCTTTGGCAGCTATCACAAGCTTATCATCATGATCTTTTATAGCTTTTAAAAAATGAATTAATTCCTCTTTATTCTCTCCAACTGACTGCAAAGAAATTAACTCTGAAATAAAATTAACACGCTCTGTCAATTTCGTTTCTAACTGATCGAAATCATCAAGAATCATTTTCTCATTTATATAGAGAGTTATATCTTGAATACATTTTTTCAATTCACTAATACGCAAATTCATCATACGGTATTTGCCTGCGTTTTTTTATCAATCATTGGACCAATTCCATCCCAACCTGACTTAATTGTAGTAAGTAAGCTAATTGCTTGATTTAGATGATCAAAATCATTATACATATTGGCATCCAATAATTCTTTTTCAATAAACTTATATATTGAATCAAGTAAAGTTGATAATTCATAAGTCGTCTTGTCTTTGAAGTTCAAACAAGCACGCAAGTAATTAATAATATACATAGCTTTGGATATGGATTGGCATTTCTTGATAACATCTTTTTTTTCAATGTAAATTTTCGCTAATTCCATGTTTTGTAAGCATTTATTTATAAGTATTTGAATCAACCTATGACTCGAAGCAGTCATCACATCTGTTGATAATTCAATGTCATTGTATGCATGATATGCTGCATTCATAAACTTTCCTTAATCATTATAAGACATACTGGTTGCACTTATACTAGCTAATTGATTTTCCAAAAAATGTCGTGTTCTTTCGAATCCCGCAAGAAGTACATTTAATTTTGTATATTTCTTAAAAAGCCCCGCTTGAACGCCTTCTAATCGATCTTCTTCATTTTGAATTCGTTGCTTAATAGTTCTTACTTGTTGATTTAGCTGTGTATTTCTAGCTGGAATCGTTCCGGGAACAGTTGTTCCTTGAGGAGTTTCCACAGCAGGGCTCAAAATTACATCATCTATAGTATTATTTTCTAATATGTTAATGAAGCCATTCACACTATCCGTGAAAAAAGCTTGCAGGCTGGCGAGATTGGTTGTGATATTGTTTTGGAAGGTCGGAAGAGATGAATCAGGATCATCATTAATTTCTAATTTTCCCCAAACCGTGTAAGTGATTTCTACTTTCTTTTCTCTGCCATTTTTATCTAAAACAATTTTCGTAAATTTTTGCTGTTCGGGCTTTGACAAATTAATGCCCACATCAGTTAAAGTTTTAAAACTGCTTCCAGATACCGAAAACGAACCCAACACGACATTTTGCAGCATGGTTTTAATACCAGAAAGGGTATCATCTTGAGTATCACGATCAGCTTGAGTCTTATCAATAAATGAAACAATAGCATTATATGCATTTATTATATCTTGCATGCCAGTGGTAAGATTTGTAGAGAACTCAGGATCTGTTGAAATTGTTAAATTGACTGTTGCTCCTGATGCCGTTGGTGCAACTAACTGAAAGCTTAGTCCATCTATTACATCAGTAATCGTATTACTAGGACGATTAATGGTTATGCCATCAAAGGTAAAAGTCGCATCAGCAGCGGGAACGGGCGTTGTAAAATTAAAAACATTATTGGTGTCACCCGTTATAGTAATTGCATTAGCTGCACCAGTTTGATCCGATGTTATCACTAATTGATATTGATTTGCTCCTACACATAAAATGGTTGCTTGCAAATTCGTATTATTGACTGCGACATTTATATTATCGCAAACAGTTTGCAATGTATCTAATGGACCAATTGGAACGGAATAATTATTTGATCCAATTTGAAAATTAAGCGTTTCACTCACGCCCATTTGCACCAGAGGACTAGAGAATTTTTGCGATGTCGTTGTCTGTGAAGTAGCTAAATTACCTACCGTAATGGTATGCGTACCAGGATTCACTTGAACATCATCATCCAGCGAAGCAGTCACAGCCTGTGGATTTGAAGATGCAACCGTATTGGGATTACCAAATGTCGTAGATAAAGCATCCATTTTATCCGTCAATGTTTCCAACAAAGAGGTAAGATTGCCATATGTACTTAAATGAATATCTAAACCTGATTTTGATTTTTCTAATTTACGAAGCTTTCCTTGTTCAAGCTTCATTAATTCAAGCACAGTTGTACGAACATCAATTGCTCCGGCCGTCAATCCATCTGGCATAAATTTACTTCCTATCTATAATAAAAAACCGGGACCATAAAGGTCCCGGTATTTTGGCCTATTAACCACCTTTCAATAATTGCAATACCATTCCTGGTACAGAATTAGCTTGCGATAACATGGCCATGTTGGATTGATTTAAGATTTGGAATTTCGCTAGATTACTACTTTCTGCAGCGAAGTCCGCATCTAAGATACGAGATCTTGCTTCGTCGATATCGGTTGCGTGCGCGTCATTATTACTGATAGCTGCTTGTAAGTTTCTTTCATTAGCACCAAGCTGCGCTAACCCAGTCGTAATGTCACCGATAGCCGTATCCAAGTCAGTTAAAGCCGTACCTGCATTGGCATTCGTTGTGATGTTATCACCATTAATACCTAAAGTCGTAGCATCAGCTTTGGTTAAAGTAATACTTAAACTATCATTTGCAGTATTATTTTCACCAACATGGATACCAATGGAGCCTGTAGCATTAGCTAACAATGAAATACCGTTAAACGTGGTAACTTGAGAAACGCGCTGAACTTCATTTTTCAATAATTGAAATTCTTTATCCAAGTTGCCCAAGTCAGTGGTACCTAACGTACCGTTAGTTGCTTCATTCGCAATTTCACGCATACGTTGTAAGTTAGATAATGTGACCTGCATGGCGCTTTGTGCGGTTTGTACAAGTGAAATACCGTCATTGGCATTTCGTGATCCTTGTCGATAAGCTGTTGATGATTCCAACATATGTTGGGCAACAGCCAAACCAGCAGCATCGTCTTCAGCATCATTAATACGTAAACCAGATGAAAGTCGTTGCAATGATTGTGCTAGTCCTTGTTGGTTACCAGTCAAGTACTGCTGGGCCAATAAGGAACTAATATTAGTATTGACTACTATAGACATATTAATCTCCTTTTAAAATTTTATTGTCCTACCTACTTTCTATCGGCTTACAATAAATAATCTTAAATATTTTTGTTATGCATACGTGTCTATTAATGCGTTTCTTTCTCTAGCTGACTCTTTTGAAGATAATATATTGCTCATCTCTTGCTCTTCTATAGAATTTTCACCCTCTTGAGAAGGTGATTGATTTTGATTATTCTGTTGTTTGGCTTCAGATTGCGAAGACTCAACTTGAATTTGCGTTAAATTGATTTCTGCTTGTTGAAAATTTTCTCGAAGTTGATTCAAATTCGCTTCTACTATTTGCTTGACCGCATTGCTTTCTGTCAATATTATTAATTCTGCATTATTATTGTCTATTTTCAATTTTGCAGTCACCTCTCCAAGCTCCGGAGGATATATTTTTATATTGGCGTTATAAGTTTCTTTAATAGCTGCATCAATTGTTGTTAAAGGCAATTCGATTTTTAAATCATATTCAGGTCGATACGTATTTCGCAGTGATTGTGAATAATCAATTTGGTGAGCATAGTTTGTAGAAGTGGATCCGCTATCTTGAAATTGGCGGGTTGTTTGGCCGTTAAGAAAATCCCCTAATTGGCTCAGAGCGTTAATGTATTTATTATTTTGCATATCTAATTCTTTAATTTCTGAAAAAGACGTCAGAGACAATGGATCAATTGATTCACTTTCTAATGGTTTAATCACATTTTTTTCTTCGATTGATGCCATCTTCATTTTACTTGGCGTTTTTAGAACTGGATTGACTTCTTCTGCTTCGACGTTTGAATGAGATAATTGTTGCTGGATAAATTTATCTAATAAGGGAGTTTCAATAGGATCATCGGAAGCTTTTAATTCAGTTTTATTTTCTACATTTTTAAATAACGGAAAATTAGAATTTTTTTGCAAAATTTTATCTGAAAACGCTTGCTCTCCTTGCACTTGCTCAGATTGAATATTTATTTCTTCCTTACTAGGCTGATATTGCAAATTATTTTGTGTTGAAAACATTTGCATTGATAATGGATTGTTAATAGCAATATTATTTTCATTAATAAGTTGTAGAACTTGATCCATTGTTGCTTGATCAATTGTCGTTTGTTCTGTGACCGATTTATCAATTTGGGCTTTATCTATTTTGGCCTGATCTAATTGGATGTCACTTGGCGCCATTTCCAAATCTAGCATAGCTTCTTTATCCAAATTAGTTTGGAGTAATGGTTTTTTTTCATTTACTTGAGCCGTTAATTCCGAATCAAGTTTAGAGATAATATCCAGAAAAAGATTTCCCTGCGGGGTTTGTTCTGTTGAGACATCCTCTGCAGGTATCGAGGATTGATTTGGAAATTCTAAATTAGTAATCAGCATGTCCATTGCATTACCTCTTAGTGTCTATCCTTGACTTAGGTCAACTGACCTTATTAGTTTAATTTTAACACAATCCGCCTGCAAAAGAAATCTTATTCAATTTGATGAACAAACAAAACAAGATCAATGATTTCCAGCCAGCATAGGTAGTATTGAGACCATGAAAACTTGGCACGAAAATTGCATCGCATATATTAAGAAATCTTTAAGGTCACGAACCATGCGCTTAACCCGATGTATTGTTTTTACATTCCTCTTGTTGTTGATAACACTATGTGATGCCGCACGTATAAAAGACATCACCACTATTGCCGGCGTGCGGGACAATCAATTAATTGGTTACGGCTTAGTGGTCGGGTTAGATGGAACAGGAGACAGAACCAACCAAGTTCCATTTACACAACAAACTTTCAATAATATGTTATTAGAATTTGGCATTCGCATGCCCAAAGGTATTAATTTACAACTCAAAAATGTTGCTGCAGTTTCTGTACACGCAACATTGCCGCCGTTTGCCAGATTAGGGCAAAAATTAGATATCACGGTTTCCTCTTTGGGTAATGCCGCAAGTTTGCGTGGCGGAAGCTTATTGATGACACCGCTGCGCGGTGCGGATGGCCAAGTTTATGCAATGTCTCAAGGCAACGTCGTCGTATCAGGTTTTGGCGCTCGAGGTTTAGATGGATCCAAAGTCACTGTAAATGTCACTGCTAGCGGCCGTATCGCCAATGGTGCCACGGTTGAAAAAACGATTTTCATGCCATTCGTGAAAGAAGGTATTATTACATTTGAATTGACACAACCTGACTTTACTACTGCTGAACGAGTTGAAAAAGCCATTAACAATGAATTCGGTTATTCCCTGGCCCAAGCAACAGACGCCAGTGCGATTAAAGTCAGAGCAGGTTATCCCGAAGAAATCGATAGACGTTTTTCGTATAAGGGAGAAGGTCGTTTTGAACAAAACACAGAATTAAGTCACTATGTTCCACTCATTTCTAAGATCGAAAATATCAACTTAGAACCAGCAGAAGTAAAAGCAAAAGTTATTGTTAACTCCAGGACAGGAACCATAGTAATAGGACAAGAAGTCACCGTAGCTCCAGTCGCGGTCACGCATGGCAATCTATCCGTTGTCGTCTCAGAAAGAACATTTGTGAGCCAACCACAAGCTTTTTCCAATGGCAAAACGGTTGTAGGTAGCGCATCTGATATCAACGTTAACCAAGCTGCCAATAGAATGTTTGAGTTTGCTCCAGGTCCTGCATTAAAAGACATAGTGGATTCCATTAATGCAGTAGGCGCAGCGCCAGGTGATCTCATTGCTATCTTAGAAGCTATTAAAGCAGCCGGCGCCCTTCATGCTGATTTAGAAGAAATTTAAGGAATGAAGTATGTTTAATAAAGTCACGAATGATTCTCGGGTCTATACTGACATCCAAGGTCTGGCGCATTTGCATCATGAAGCTAAAACAGATCCAGAAGCCGCTAAAAAAGAAGTTGCCAAACAATTCGAATCGATTTTAGTACAAATGATGTTACGCAGTATGCGTGATGCTAATAAATCATTTGCCAGTGATTTATTCGGTGGTGACCAGATGGAGTTTTACCAAGATATTTTTGATAAACAACTTTCACTTATTATGTCCAATACTGGATTAGGATTTGCAGAATCAATAGAAAGAAATATTGACCAAAATTATTCACATACTTTAAATAACTATTCAAAAGAATCGCACTCTTATACTTTGCCCACTGAACCAATTAGCCGACAAACTGTTGAGCCTAGTTATAATGATCTCGAAGAAGAACGCCCCTGGAAAAAAGCCAAAGAGAATGAGTGCAAAATTCAAACACTGGATACGCCTGAAGAATTTGTCAAACAGTTATGGCCAGCTGCCAAACAAGCAGCTAATTTAATTGGTACCCATCCAGGAATTATATTAGCTCAAGCTGCTCTCGAAACGAATTGGGGTAAAAAAGTGCTTCCTTATGGTGACAATGCCTCCAGTTTCAATTTATTTAACATTAAAGCAGATAATAATTGGGATAAAAAAACGACTTTGATGGATAGCTTAGAACAAAAAAATGGCGTATTGGTTAAAGAAAGGTCTAGCTTTAGAAGTTATGACTCATTTAAAGACAGCCTAATGGATTATGCTAATTTTTTGAAACAAAATACCCGCTACAATGAAGCGCTAAAAAAAGCGCCTGATCCACGTCAATTTGTACAAGAACTGCAAAATGCAGGATTTGCAACTGATTCAAAATATGCGGATAAAATTTTAAAGATTTTTTCTAGCCGTACATTTCAGAATTTATTAGGAAAAATGCAATAAAATATTTAAGTTTTTTTAAAAATTATAGATATTATATGTATAAGGCTAGTTATCAAAGGATTGTTAAATATAACTTTTTGTAAGATAGGGAGATTTATATGGTTAACGAAATAAAAATTGATAAATCCATTACCGATTACACACCCAAAATACCCCCAAAACAAGATACTCATAAACCAACTGTATTTTTAAAAGAAAAAAGTGAAATCAAGGTTACCAATCATTTACGAAATTTAGTAAATCTACTTGTTTCTGAAGAATTTCCGCCAGAAGACACCACTAAAGTCAAGGAAATGAAGCGACGTATTGATGCAAATGATTACCAGATCGATTTAGATGCTTTATCTTCAAAATTATTAAATATGATGTCTTCTCATGCCAAGGACCAGTAATATGCAAAAATCAGCAGAATTATCCACGTCTTCACTTAAAGAAATGCTGAGATTATGCCAAGATCTGCAGAAATTATTGAAAGAAGATAAAAATCATTTTAGTAATAATGACTTAACTCTATTAACAGCTAGCAATCAGAAAAAAGCCGCAGCACTTGAACAATTGAATATATTAATAAAAGACTTAAACATTACTCATCACTCTTCTGGATTATTGTCACAAATTGAAGAAGCAACTAAAAATTTAAATTCAACTCAACAGAAAGAAATAACAAGCATAATCAATGAATTAAAATCAGAAGTCGCAAAATGTAATCAACACATTGCGACAAATAGCCACATTGTTTTCAATGGCATTCAATACATTAAAAATTTGTGGGATAGATTAATGGCTTGTCGAAAAGATACAAACTGTGTTTACGATCATAAAGGCTCGACAAAATAATGTCTTTGAATCATTAGGGAAAAATGCAATGCAAAGAATGGATATCACTTTTTTAAAAATCGCGATACTAACAATTTTTATTTTAGGATTTCAATCCGTATTAGCCTATAACGATAAAGAAACTATCGAACATATTAAACAAATTTCCAAAGATTTTATTAGCAAAAACATGACGGTTGCAGAAGATGAATCGATTGATGTTCAAATCAAACAATTAAGTTCCATTTTACAGATACCCAGATGCTCAAATGAAATCGCTGTGGCTTTTCCAAAAAATGCAAATCGCGAACAAATTACATCACTAGAATTCACTTGCAACGGTAATCAAACATGGCATCTTTTGGTACCCATTGATGTACAAATCAACACAAAAGTTCTCGTAGCAAAACAAACCATTCCGTCTAAAAAAATCGTAACTGAAGACGATATCGAATTCGCTGACCGTGATAAAAATCATTTATTTTATAGTTTTTTTAAAAATAAAAATGAAGTAATAGGTCAAGTTACTACTAAATTAATTACTGCTGGATCCGTTTTAAATAATAAAAATATTCAACTACCCATTATTATTCATCGCAATCAAGTGCTAAGTCTTGTAGTTAAACACAAATCTATCACTGTAACTATGCAGGGAATAGCCAAATCAGATGGCAGCTTGAATTCAACAATAAAAGTTTATAATCCAACTTCGAAACATATATTGGATGCTATTGTGGTAGGATCGAATAAAGCAGAAATTGTGATTTAATATTATATACAGCTTCGCGGGCTTGCCCGCGCTTAACGCAACCAAAGGACCAAATATGCTAGTAGTTCTTGGATATGCAATAGTAATATTCTCAGTATTTGGTGGCTTTGCACTTTCTGGCGGACATTTATTTGCATTATTCCAACCTATTGAATTAATTATGATTGGCGGTGCTGCTTTGGGTTCTTTCATAGTGAGCAACAATACAAAGGTTATAAAAGAAACAATCAAAGCAGCATTTTCTATTGTGAAAGGATTCAATTATTCGAAAAAGTTTTATATAGAATTATTATCCATGTTTTTTGAATTAACTAATAAAATTCGCAAGGATGGAGCACTTTCCATCGAATCGGATATTGAAAATTATAAAGAAAGCAAATTATTTAGCAATTATCCCTTAGTACAAAAAGACGATAAAATAATGGAATTTATGTGCGATCATTTGAGATTGATCATCACGGGTCGGGTCGACATTGCTCAGCTCGATACCATCATGGACAATGACATCGAAACTTATGAAAATGAAGCCGAATTATCCATCAATGCTATTAACAAAGTCGCGGATAGTTTACCCGCATTTGGTATCGTTGCCGCAGTTATGGGCGTGGTTCACACAATGGAATCCATTGGGATTCCTCCTGCATTATTAGGTGCCTTAGTCGCCAAAGCATTAGTCGGTACTTTTTTGGGGGTATTAATTGGTTATGGTTTTACTGCTCCCATTGCAGCTGCTCTCGATATAAGAAGACAAGGTGTAATGAAAATTTTTCAATCTATTAAAGTTGTTTTGTTAGCTACTGCAAGCAATCTCGCACCAAGCATCTCAGTTGAAATGGCGAGAAAAGTTTTATATGCAGGCGAACGTCCTAATAGTAAAGAACTGGAAGAAATTTTGCGGGAAATTAAAACCAACAAAATGAAAGCAACCAATGGCTAACGAAAACAAACATCACATCATTAAGCGCGTTATTAAAAAGGGCAACAAACACCATGGTGGTCAATGGAAAATCGCCTACGCAGATTTCGTAACTGCTATGATGGCATTTTTTTTATTGATGTGGTTGCTATCTTTATTAAACAAATATCAGCGCGAAGGCATTGCAGAATATTTTAAAAAACCACTCAAAGACGTATTTACGCAGCCACAAATTGTGCCTGCAGCAGATAAATATCCAGGCGCCGCTCCGAATACTAAATCCGAAAATACTTTAGTAAAAATTCATGCTTTGCAAAAACATTTGCAACAACAACTCGATAACGATCCACAAATGAGCCAATATAAAAATCAATTGAATTTTATTATTACCTCAGACGGACTTAAAATCGAATTAAAAGATTTGAAAGACAAGCCTATGTTTTCGGAAGGCAAAACGGACTTTAAAGAACATGCAGAAACAATACTAGCATGGTTAAGTACGGAACTAAATGCCTACCCAAATCAAGTTGTCATTGTTGGCCATACGGATAGTGTTCCTTATCCCAATTCAAACAATTATAGTAATTGGGAATTATCGGCTGATCGTGCAAATGCAACACGCCGTGCATTAATCGATTATGGCATGGATGATAAAAAGATTATCCGTATTATGGGCGCAGCAGACACTGAGTTGCTGAACAAACAGAATGGTGAAGATTCAGAAAATCGTCGCATCGAAATTATTATCTTAACTGATGAAGCAGCGAAACGAATGCGTGAAGAATAAAAAATTTCAGCGAGAAAGCATAATGCCTTTCTCGCTGAAGTGATCAACTTTCAGTGCGAATTCTCGCACTGGAAATAAATTAATTAACCATTGCGAAGTTGGCCTTGTACAGTAGCTTGTGCAACACCTTGGGTTTTAACTGCACCATTTGTTGCATCAAATATTGGGTCAGTTTTGTTGTTAATGATAACTTGTGTTGCATAAAATGTGCTGGTAATAGCAACAGATGCTGGCGTCGCATAAACTGTGCCTGCAGGTCCTGCAACAGGTGTAACATCAACACTAGTAACAGCAGCAACACAAGCTTGGCCTGTTCCGGCTAATACTGTGGTTGCGCCTTGAAATGCTAGTGTCGTTGTAAAGCAAGGTTTAGCACCCCCATTTTGGAAAGCCACCACAACAGAAGTCGGTGATAATCCTGCAGCGCCGCCAGTACCATTTTGGTTCCATAACATATTGACAACGTCAATACGTTGAATGGGGGCTGCACCTACGGTATGTGTTTCTGGAGCTGCGAAAATCTGAGTTGAAGCAGTAACTGCGAGAAGAGCTTGAGCTAGTATCAATGTCCTTTTCATAAAATCTCCTTTTTTGCAAAAGTAGGGAATGAAACTTTTTTGACTCAACCAATTCGATTATAGCCCTTCAATACAATTGGTGTAAAGCGCATACCCCTAATCAAACCTAACAATAGTACTATTAATCATCAGGATTTTACGCAATTGTCTGAAAAGCGTCTCATTTGATCAAAGATTGGGTAGATTCTTTAGTGATCAAAATCTTTTAAAATGAAGATTTTTCTTTCTATGATCTATACCTTCTCATCATTTCACCGAATTAACTTGATAGCCTTGAATAAACGCGAGGGGTTGATTTTTCAAGATATATGCAACATCGAGCATTTTTGATTGAGGAGCTTTTAAAGATCGATGTAATATGAGATGTGTTCATTTATAGTTTTTTCATTGATGTAAATAGGAGATTTATATGAAAAGGACTTTGAAACTTGCGCAAGCTCTATTTATCATTATGGCATCAACACAAGTTATAGCTTCTAATCAAATTCAAAATACGAATAATCAAGCCCCAATTCAACAAATCACAGTAACAAATATGTTATGGAATTCTAATGCGACAGGCGGAGTGCAAGGATTGACACCCACTTCTGTTACTGTAGCTTTTAATAATGGCGGTGCAAAGCCATGCTTTACCACAACGCTTGCATTTGAAGGCTTAACTAATGTGACTGTCGGTTCAGGACAACTCTGTGGTGCCGCTGTTACCTCTGTAACAATTACTCCAGTTGCAGGACCTGCTGGCACTGTTTATGCGACACCTTCTCCTGCTTCCATCAATGGATCTTATTTTGCAACGCAAATTCTCCTCGGCGATGGTACCGATCCAGTATTTGACACCACGAATGGATTGGTGAAAACACAAGGGGTAGTTAATGTAACGATGCAAGGTTCAGTGAAAAAGGCTAACTGATGTAACCACGCAAGTGTGAAAATGTTTCTCGTGCGAAAATAAAGCGAGAATGACCTTGGTAATAAGGACTCGGCTTCGGCGTAGATAGGATTGGAGGAAGTGTTTACCTCCTCCAATCCCCGCGCCATTTATGTCGACCTTCTTTTCATCCGGGAAAAGACCGGGGCCCAGACTCAATCGCAAACTTTCTTTTGTGTGTATTGGTTTTAGATTCAATTTCCCCTACTTTATCGACTGACTTGATTTTTTTACTTTGGAAAAAAGCATGCGTTTTTTTTTCATCAAACGCTGCAATTTCTTTTAGACAAGCATTAAATTTTTCTTTATGCTCTCTTTGCGTCTCATGTAAAATAGTTCGCATATTATCCGCAGGATTCGGCTTCGTTGGATAAATGTTTTCGAGAATATAATAATCTTCAATTGGTATATTAGAATAACTGGGATAGCAATCTCTACTAGGTTGAATTTCGCAAGAACATTGATCGACATCTTCACCTTCGTCAATATAATCTGAAAATGATAATCCAATCTTTTTACCTGCGCTAACTTGATCTTTCGCAAATTGCTTTATTTCTTTAATTTTTTCTCTAAATTCACTAGCAGGATAAATAATACCTTTATCTCTATACCAAGCATCTATGATCAAAGCATTGCCCCATGTATCAGGGTTTTTTATATCATCGCCAGATCGGTTTACAACAACAAACACATGATCAAATGTCTTAGTATTAACTAATTCAATTCTATTTATCCCTTCAGGATGTTCCCAAAGATATTTAGCGACTAACCGAGATCGATTTCCACAAGTACCCCCCCTTCTGCCTATCGCCATCATTGCTCCACATAATAGATCAAGATGACTTGGCTGAAGCTTAAATTGTGGATCTTGTAAAGGGTTGACACCTTCATGAACACATTCCGTAAATACATTGTGTTTTTTTATCTCATTCAAATCATCAACATGGTAATACCATTTTTTTACAGAATATTGCAAACTTTTATCCCTTGACTCGAAATAAGAATTAGCCATGCTATCGTTTTCCAAAGAAAATTTTCCATCCGAGAATTTCAAATATCTACCTATAGCTTCATAACGATATTTTGGAAAAAGACACCAACCATGCGTTCTTTCATAATCTGCGATCTTATTTTCAGCTCCAAGTATGCAAATGTTATTCGCATATTCTAAAGCTGCGCTAAGTTTACGCTGCAGACTAGAAGTTTTTAATTCCAATTTACTTTCTTGTAGTGTTTCAGTGATAAGTCTCGTTTTCATGTTTAAAAAAATTCTATAGTTATGGGATTGGGCAACAATATAACGCTAGTACAAAAGATTGCAATATTCTCTATAAATATTTATGAACACAGAATAAAATTAAGTATCTTGTGTATCGCGAAAAAAAGATAATTATCGATCTTTTTATGACCATAATTTAATAAACACATCAATATAATTGCAAAATAGAGTAATTTATGTATTATTCGCATCATTATTGACACAAAAAAATGGTAATGCACATGTTTTCAAAGCTTAAGTTATCTTCAAAATCAACATACGAATCAGAGATTAAAAATTCCGCAGAGAAACGCCATAAACTGCAACGTAAACTTCAAGCCGCTTTAGAATATGCTAATAATATCTGTATAATGGGCGCAGGAAATAAAATTGAGGATATTGAAAGAACGAATGGATGGTGTTTGTTTCAAAACTCGCGGTATGACACCGCTGGTAGATATATAAAATTATCAAACGGAAAATTTTCTTGGGAAAAAGATAGCTCTGCTAATTTAAAATTTGATTCAGAGCAAAGAAAATTGGTTTATGATAAAAAACAATGGTTTTATCATGTTGATGACTTAGAACAAGTTAATAGCCCTAAAATTATTCTTAACAATATTCAAGAAAATAAATCTCCTTTGTTTGATCCTCAGTTTAAGCTACCGCCTTCCCACCTTAATTTATTAGCCAGTGCAATGCTGGCAATTAGCAAAAGACAAGGGAATTGCCAATATCGATGCGATTTAGTCGCTAAATATCTTTGGGAACATCCTGAAGGGATAAATAGAATAGAAGTTATCTATACTTCTTTTGATCATGTCTTTGTAATTGTAAATCGCTCTGGCGATGATATAAAACATTCTGAGACTTGGGGTGATGCTTGGATTATTGATGCATGGTATGGAGACAAAGGCTTCATTTATCCTGCCAGTGAATTTAAAGAAAAAATTAAAGAAATAAAGCAATTTGAAAAAGATCAGGTTAAAAAATGTGGAGATATTGGAGTAAACTTGGATAAATTTGATGATCATGGAGAAGATATTGATAAATGTATCTGTGAAATCCAGCCTGATAGAGATCGTTATCCCAGTTATTCTGATAACCCAATTGAAGATTATTATATTCTCGAAAATATTTATCCAGCGAAGCGGAATCCTGCGGATAATATGCGAACTATTTTACATGAGACGCAAAGAGCGCATAAAGAAAAATTCAATGCTTGTCTAAAAGAAATTGCAGCGTTTGATGAAAAACAAAGAAATAATTTTTTTCCAAGTAAAAAAATCAAGTTGATTGAAAAATTGGATGCCGTTGAACCACAAACTGAACATAAAAATGAACATAAATCAGCTCAAAGAAAAAGGAAGTTTGCAGAAAAGCAAGAAAAAATCGATCCGTACGATGTGACGAAAAAAAAGCAAAAAAGCTTCTAGACGCAAAAAACCAGAGCGTGGTCAAATACTGGGTTCGCGCCATTTAATTTGGGCTCGCTGATAAGAAGGAAGAATTTTCATCGCCTCACGATATTTTGCCACAGTACGACGTGCAATATTAATGCCTTTTTGTTTGAGCGCATCCGCAATATCACTATCACTAAAAATGTTTCCGCCTTTAGACTCTTCATCCAGAATATTTTTGATTAATGCTTTTACTGCGATAGCTGAGCACCCATCGCCTGTTTGCGTTGACACTTGGCTAGGAAAAAAATATTTCAATTCAAAAACACCTCTTGGTGTCGCAATATATTTTCCGGAAGTGATACGTGACACCGTCGATTCATGAAGATTCAAAGCATGTGAAACATCAATAATATTGAGTGGTTTCATAAATGCCTGCCCTTTCTCTAAAAATTCTTTTTGTAATTCTACGATATAAGTTCCAACATTGAGCAAAGTTTCATTACGTCTTTTTAAGCCTTTCAACAGCCACTGCGCTTCTTGCAAAACTTGGTTTAATGCATCACTACCCTCTTCTTTTTTGGTATTTTTCAATAAGTTTTTATATTCATTATTAATGCGAACACCAGTCAAAATACTTTTCGTCAAAAAAACACGCCAAGTATTTTTTATTTTTTTTACATAAAGCTCTGGTTCAATATTTATATTATTTTCTTGAAAAAAATTAGCACCTGGGGTTGGGTTCAAGGAGCGAATTAATGACATGGCATTTGCAAAATCATTTTGCTCGAGACGCAATTCTTTCATCATTTTTTTATTATTAAATCCTGACTCATTTAACGCTTGCAAAATCATTTTTGCATGCTTCCAAGTTACATTTTTTTCTGGCAAAAACTCTAATTGAATCAGCAAACATTCTTTCAAATCACGCGCAGCTATTCCTATGGGATCAAATGTTTGAATTTTTTTTAAAACGGAATTCAAAATTTCTATTGAGGGACGATCTTGTTCTATAGAGAGTGCCGCTTGAACTTCTTCTAGTGACATCGTTAATCTGCCAGACTCATCAATCGCATCGATAATTGCTATGGCAATCGATTGTTGGGCTTGATCAAATTGACATAATAAAGTTTGTTCTAGCAAATGTTCTCGCAATGTTTTTACATTGGAAACATTTTCCAAAATACTATCATCTTCATGATATTCTTTAGATTTGACGATATCAGCTGAAATGTTATTTACTAAATATTCTTCTTGTGCATCTTCTATTAGAAATTGTTCTTCTTCGTCTGATTCTGTTTCTTCGAGTTCAATTAAGGGATTATTTTCAAGATGTTGTTTTACAATTTGTTGCAAATCTAACGTATTATATTGAAGCAACGTGATAGCTTGTCTTAACTGCTGGTTCATCACCAACCGTTGATCAAGTTTCGTTGTGAGCAACATTTTAGTACTCATTAAGTGCTCCAATTTGCAAATCTGCGCTTAATCTGAACGCTTGCTGGAACTGCTCATATTACTCGTCCTGGCAAGCTGATGCTATATAAGGACAGCATCCTAGACCTAGACACGAAAACTTGTAATTAAACTTGTAACGACCAAACTCCATCCATCAACTAAAACAAAAAATAAAATTTTAAACGGTAGAGAAATCACCATGGGTGAAAGCATCATCATACCCATAGACATTAAAATACTCGCCACTACCATATCTATGATTAAGAAGGGCAAAAATATCAAAAAACCGATTTCAAAGGCTGTTTTTAATTCACTGGTAATAAAAGCTGGCAATAAAATTAATAAGGGATAATCTCCATTCATAGTTAATTTTGTTTTGGAAAGCTCAGCGAATACTTTCAAATCTGTTTTTCGAGTTTGCTTAAGCATAAAAGTCTTTAAAAAACCGCTAGAATCATTAAAAGCTTGTTGTTCTTGAACTTTTCCATCCAAATATGGCTGAATACTTGTTTCATTTATTTTTTCTAAAACAGGCATCATGACAAATAAAGTCATTATCAAGGTTAACCCAATGATAATTTGATTACTGGGAACATTAGGAATACCAATCGCTTGTCGCAAAATTGCTAATACAATAATAATACGCGTGAATGCTGACATTGTGATTAAAAGAGCAGGCAATACTGTCAACAAAGTCATTAAAGCTAAGATTTTTATGCTTACACTATAAGAAACAGCACCATTCGTCTGTTCCGCTACTAAAAAAGGAATGGTCTGCGATGCTGCTTTAGCAAAACAAAAAGGCAAAACGAACAGCAAAATCGCCAAAAAAAATTTTCCTAATTTCATCCCTGATTTTGCCTTCACAAATCATCCTCACTTGGTCAAATTATTTAGTGTTTCAGCAAATATTTTCTTATGATCCATATATTCACTCGGACTTGCCGTTTCTAATTCGTTAAATACATATAGTGTTTCAATATGACTCGGTGTTGCACCAACTAATAAAATGACTTTATTCACCTCCATTAAAATTATTCGTTCTTTCATCCCAATAGAAATAGAATTAATAATTCTTATATGCTTATTATTTCCCACGAATTTAGTTAATTTAAATTTTTTTAAAAAATAAACCAGCAATATAATTAGAATGACAACTGCGAATAAACTAAAAACAATTCGTGTATATTCACTGCCCATTCAATCAACTCCCTGATTGTGGATTTTTCGGAATTGACGTTAAACGCACACAGTATTTGCCGTTAGCTGTGATAATATTGCCTTTCGAAATCAATTTGCCATTCGCATAAATATCAACTGGATCACCGGCTAATTTATTTAATTCAACAATAGAATCTTTGGTTAAATTTAATAAATCGCGAATTTTAATCTGTGTTCTGCCAATTTCTATGCTTAATAATATGGATACATCGTTCAAAATACCCAATTTATTTGGATCAAAAAGCGCTTGCTCTTTGCTTGCAGCTGATTCATTAGCATCATTATTAGGTTCATTAACCGTTGCAACTTTTTCGTTTGTTTCTTTAACTGATTGACCTTCTGAATCTGTCATATAAATTTTCTCCTAACCTTTTCTAAATTTGACTGACAATTTTTGCTACGCGTTTTGAATTAGCTTGAGCTGCTAATGCTCTAAAAAGTTTTAAATTATTTAAACAAACGTACACTAGAGTTGGGTCTGTAATTGGAATCATGTCACCTTCTTTCAAAGACATAAATTCGCTTATCTTCATATTAATGTCTGGAAGAGAGACACTCACATTGACATAAGAATCAACCACCTGGCTTTTGATAGCAGAACGCCAAAAATCTTTGTCACGATGTTTCATTTGTCCCATTTTGGCACGAATAAATTCATTGAAAAAATCTTCAGGAATTAACATCTTGATCCCTGTTTCAATTTCATCAAAAAAAACTGATGTGTCTAAACAATAAAATTGATCCTCCATATTTAAGTTGGATGTTAAATTAGGCAAAGTGCTAGTTTTATTTAACTCAAAAGTAAAGCCACCAAATTCTTGAACTGCGTTTGCAAAAGAACCCAAGCAAAGCAGGCAAATCTTTTCCGAAACAATAGGACCTATTTTTCCAGCAACTTCCATAACAGAATCATCCTCTTTGTTAACTTGCCCTCCAAAAAGAATATTAATTGTTTGATGTAAGATAGGAAGTCCAGCAATGAACATGCCGTAACAATCTTTTTTCGATAAAATTCGAAATACTATATATACATTTTTTTCTTGACTCGCCTTTATAATTTCCGATAACTGTCCAAGATTAAAAGGCTTATTTTTGATAACAATTTTTTTCCTTAAAAAAGCGATCAATGTTTTTTCATATTCCATGCGAGATAAATCATTAATCGCATTGAGAGCATAATTAAGCTGTGAGGTTTCTTGTTCTTTTGCTCCAAGAGGATTAGTCTTTGCATCAATAGGTTTATCTTGCGTAGCTTTTAGAATAGCATCCACTTCTTCGCTTGATAAAACATGAAAATCATCCATGGCGTCCTTTCCTTGGCCAGATTATAGGATTATCATTATATTACATGAATTAGCTTTGAAATTAAAGATTAACAATCAAAAACAAGCACTTAAATCATTTTCCACTTACATGCTTTCCTGCTAATATACAAGTTTTAACAAGGTGATCCATGAGCGAAATCCCATCTTTGCCTTCTTATGAAGACATCACTGATGCGCTTAAAAAAAACAAGCTAGGCCATCATGCTTCTCAAATTCACGGTTTAATTTGCGGGGTAATCTGCGGTACATCAGAGCAAAATGCTGACAGTTGGAAAAGACTCGTATTTGAAGGTAAAAAATCTAAATCCATCGATGTCTTTCAGAATTTACAGGACGTCAGTTATCAACAAATGAATGAATTTTCTTTTGAATTTAGTTTATTATTACCTGATGAAGAAATTGATATTAACCCACGAGCCGAGGCCCTAGGATTGTGGTGTCAGGGATTTTTAACCGGATTAGAGCAAGTCAAAATCCCCCTTGTGAATCGCTCGCCAAGTGAAATTACCGAAGCTATTAATGATATAATTGAAATCTCGCAAGTTAATTATGGTGACATTGTCGATGATGATGAAGATGAAACAGCTTATTTTGAATTAGTCGAATATGTTAGATTGGCTGTATTAATGATTTTTCATGATCTAAGATCCAACAGAACAACAAGAAGCGAAAGCTCTTCGCTTCACTAGTAGATCGTTTCACTGAATTTGTTATTTCTAGCGATCAGGTTACGAGATATTTAAACGTCGCAAATTATGCAATATAGGGAGATTACATGATAAATAAAGCTGAATACACCAAACGCCGTAAGCAACTTATGCAAAAAATCGGATCTCATGGTGTTGCTATCTTACCTTCAGCCTCCTTAGCATGTCGTAATGGTGATTATAATTATCCTTTTCGTCAAAACAGTGATTTTTATTATTTAACAGGCTTTGAAGAACCCGAAGCTGTGGCTGTTTTAATCCCAAAACATAAAAATGGCGAATTTATTTTATTTAATCGCCCCAAAAATCGTGACGAAGAAATTTGGGAAGGAGTTCGTGCAGGCCAAGAGGGTGCGAGAAAAGAGTTTGGCGCAAATCTTTCCTATCCCATGACTGAATTAGAAAAACGTTTGCCAGAATTATTAGAAGGACGAAATGAAATTCATTACACCCTTGGTTTAAATGGCGCTTTTGATAAAATTTTATTAGATGCAATCAATAAAATTCGTGGCAAAATTCGTGCTGGTTTGCATTCTCCTATAAGTTTTATTGATATCACCGAAACCGTGCATGAAATGAGACTGATTAAAAGTCCTGCCGAAATTGCAATTATGCGCAGGGCAGCCAATATTTCTGTTGATGCACATATTCGCGCCATGCAAGCCTGCAAACCCGGCATAAATGAATTCCAATTAGATGCAGAATTGCAATACGAATTTCAAACTCAAGGCGCACGTTTTCCCGCTTATACCTCCATTGTAGGCAGCGGCGGCAACAGTTGCATTTTGCACTACGTTAATAATAATCAAATCATTCGCAATGGCGAAGTGGTGTTAATTGATGCTGGCTGTGAATATCAAAATTATGCGTCTGATATCACCCGCACGTTCCCCGCAAATGGAAAGTTTTCTCCAGAACAGCGCGCCATATACGATATCGTTTTAAAGGCACAAAAAGCAGGAATCAAAAAAATTCGACCAGGCGCTCCTTGGCCAGTTGTTCAAGAAATCATGGTGAAAATCATTACTCAAGGCTTACTTGATCTTGGCTTATTGAAAGGAAACTTGCGCAACTTAATCGAAAATAAAGCTTATTTTAAATTTTATATGCATAAATCTGGGCACTGGCTAGGACTCGATGTTCACGACGTAGGCCGTTATAAAGTCAACCACAAATGGCGAACTTTTCAACCTGGCATGGTACTAACTGTGGAACCCGGTATTTATATATCTTCTGATCTACCAGGCGTGCCTAAACGCTGGCACAATATTGGTGTCAGAATCGAAGATGATATCTTAGTGACCACTAAGGGACATGAAATATTGACAGAAATGCTGCCAAAAGAAATTGATGATATTGAAGCATTGATGTAAAAATACTCACACCCCCATTAAAATCCTACTGCTGAATTCTAGAAAATTTAGTACTATAATCCTAAAAATATTTAAGCAGAGCCTATGCAATTCGACATCATTATTATCGGCGGGGGCATGGTCGGCGCATCCATTGCTGCCGCACTACAATCTCAATTTAAAGTGGCCTTAATAGATGCAACACCACCTCAGGCTATAGAAGATAAGCGTTTAATTGCCTTAAACTATTCCAGCTATTCTTTATTTTCCAATCTCAGCATTTGGGAAACTATCAATCCACATGCCACCCCCATTCAAGAAGTCCATGTTTCTCACCAAGGACATTTTGGTAAGACACGCCTTTTAGCTTCTGAAATTGGCTTACCTTTTCTCGGTCACGTTGTTCCTGCAAAACATATCAATGAAGCTTTATATTCAAATCTAAATCTTGTAACACTGTTAAGACCTGCAAAACTGACTCATCTCACTCAAGATGCGGATCAGACCTTTGTTACTGTGGAAACTCCAAATGGAAAACAAGAATTAACTGGGAAAATTGTTATTGGCGCAGATGGCACCCACTCTACCGTGCGTGAATTATTAGCTATACCAACAGAAAAAATCGACTACCAACAAAGCGCCATTGTGACAATGACCGAACTACAACGATCACATCATCATGTCGCCTATGAACGATTTTTAAATAATGGCGCTATTGCAATGCTGCCTTTGCTAAAAAATACTGCTGCAACAATTTGGACAGCAAACAATGAAACTATTACACAATTATTGCAACACAATGACCATGATTTTTTAAATAGATTGCAGAAAGAATTTGGTTATCGCTTAGGAAAATTAATTAAAATCGGACCTCGTTTTAATTTTCCATTACAAATGATAAAAGCGAAACAAAAAATACAACATCGCGTCATTTTAATAGGAAACGCAGCACATACTCTTCATCCCATCGCTGCACAAGGCTTAAATTTAGCATTGTATGAAGTTGCTGAACTGGTCAACTATCTAAGACAACATTCGATAAACGACATTTCATTGAATGAATTTACAACAAACCAAGAAAAAATCAGCATGAACCTTTCCCATCATTTAACTTGGTTATTTTCAAAAGATTTTTTTATGCTGAAAGTTGCGCGTCAAGTCGGAATGATAGGTTTTGATTTGTGCCACCCTTTAAAAAAGAAATTCATGTTAAAAACGAAGGGATCTGTTGATAATTTGTTGTAGGGAATAATGAATGGGGTCAAAGCTATACCTGGACCCCATTCACCTCATTACTTAAGGATCAGAGTACACATGAAAAATAAAACAGATATCGAAAATCAATTAGTTTCCATTATTCAGCAATTGCTCACTGAAACAGGTAATGAATACAGCCAACGCACAATAAATCTTGATACCGCATTACAGCAACATCTAGGAATCGATAGCTTTGGTCGCGCAGAACTCTTGCACCGCATTGAAAAAAATTTCAATATTCAATTACCAGACAATTTGATTGCTGAAGCCAATACAATCCGTGATTTAGTTGATGCTATTTATTCAACTTCACCGACGCATATAACCCAGCAACAGGAAATTCACCAACACAAATTAGACAAATCTCATATTAACCCTGAACAAGCTAAAACTCTGATTGATGTTTTATTGCTTTATGCAAAAGGTGACCCCGAACGTCCGCATATTTATTTTCAAGATGAAAAAGGAAAAGAAGAAGTTATTAATTATGGAACATTATTTGAAAATTCATTGCGTGTCGCTCAAGCCATACAAAAACGTGGAATACAACCCGGTGATACTGTTGCAATCATGCAACCTACCAATCTCGGATTTTTTTATACTTTTTTTGGTATTTTACTAGCAAATTGCATTCCCGTACCCATCTACCCTCCTTTTCGTCCACAGCAAATAGAATCCTATGCAAAACAAGAAGCAAAAATTTTACAAAATGCAGAAGCCAGACTTTTAGTCACATTCCATGAAGCAGAGCAATTAAGCAAATTACTCCGCGCATTCATCCCCAGTTTAAAAGAAGTCACAACAGTTAGCTCACTAATCAAAAACGAAGAAAAAGCACCCATTCCAAGTCCTAAACCGGATGACTTTGCATTAATCCAATATACGTCGGGAAGCACCAGCGCACCAAAAGGAGTATTGTTAACCCACCAAAATTTACTTGCTAACATACGCGCATATGGCGAAGCCATTCAAGTAACTCCAAATGATGTTGCTGTCAGCTGGGCTCCGCTCTATCATGATTTAGGATTAATTGGTATGTGGCTGGGAAGTTTATTTTACGGCATTCCATTAGTTTTGATGTCACCACTGACTTTTTTAAATCGGCCAGAGCGCTGGTTATGGGCAATTCATCATCATCGCGGCACCATTTCGGGTGGCCCTAATTTTTCTTATGAATTATGCGTCAATAAAATCGACCCTGATCGAATTAAAGGTTTAGATTTAAGTTCATGGCGTTTAGCGCCCAACGGGGCCGAACCCATTCAGCCAAATACATTACGACGTTTTACTGAGAAATTTGCTCCTTATGGATTCAAACCTGAAACTCATTTTCCTGTTTATGGTTTAGCAGAATCGACTGTGTGTGTGGCAACGTCTCCACTCAATCGCTTGCCACGTATTGAAAGAATTGACCGAAAAGCATTTGAGGAACAAAGAAAGGCCATTCCTACCGAAAATAAGACTGAACAAAATAGCATAGAATTAGTTTCTTCTGGAAAACCGATTCCTCATCATGAGGTACGAATAGTAGACGAAAACAATCAAGTACTGCCTGAACGTCATATAGGACAAATACAATTTAAAGGACCTTCTAGTATGCAAGGTTATTATGGAAATCCAAAAGCCACGATGGCTATTTATCATGACGGATGGTGGGACACTGGCGATCTTGCCTATCTAGCGGATGAAGAAATTTTTATAACTGGAAGAAAAAAAGATGTCATCATCAAAGCAGGTCGCAACTTATATCCGTCAGAAGTCGAAGATCTGAGTGCTCAAGCTGAAGGAGTACGCACAGGTTGTGTCATAGCATTTGGAACAACCGATCCACAACGAGGTACAGAAAAATTATTTATCATCGCTGAAACACGAGAAAAAAAACCGGTTAATCCTGAAAAAATAATACAAGAAATTACTGATAAAATTGTTTCAGCCTTAGATGTCGCCCCAGATAAAGTGATTTTAGTTCCTCCCCATACCATTCCGAAAACATCAAGTGGAAAACTGCAACGCGCCGCATGCAAAGCCTCCTATCTCTCGGGGAAATTAAAAACACACCATACTCCATTTTGGCTGCAATTAACAAAAATCAGCCTCAATTTTGGTTTTATTAAAATGCGTCAACAACTCGCCAATCTCGGTAAATTCTTTTATTCGCTGTATGCGGCAATGATCATCAGCTTAACATTAATGCCTATTTATTTAATTTTATGGATTTTACCTTACCGTGCAGCCGCTCAACTTTGTAAAATTTGGGCTCGAAGTTTGTTTTTTCTAGTTTTCTGTCCGATAGAAATCTACGAAAAATCAAACTTAAAAAAACAACATCCTGTTATCTTTGTTGCAAATCATGCAAGTTACATAGATGGGATGTTACTGATGAGCTTGCTCCCAGCTGGCACACGAATAATTGGCAAAGAGGAATTGATTAAAACACCCATTTTAAGATTTTTTGTGAAAAAACTACGGTATATTCCAGTAAACCGTACTGATGCTTCGAAAGGCTTAGAAGATGCTAAAGTGATGGAACAAGTTTTACGTGAAGGACATTCCATTGCAATCTTTCCAGAAGGCACATTCGGGTATGGTGTGGGTTTGCGCCCTTTTAAACTGGGAGCTTTTAAATTAGCCACTGAAACCCATACCGCAATTTGTCCAATAGCAATAGAAGGCACAAGATCTATTTTACGAGGCGGCGAATTTCTTTTAAAACCTGGGAAAATTAAAATCCATGTGGGTGAATTAATAATGCCAGCGGGCACCGAGTGGCATGATACTATACAATTGAAAAATCATGTACGTTCCATCATTGCGAAAGATTGCGGTGAACCTACTTTGGATTTGATTACCCCTGAAATAGTAGAGAATGGATGATAAAACAAAGCAGTCATATCTCTGGGTTCAATACAGCTTCCCCTAAAGCAAAGATGAATATCGCGCGAATTATAGCTTGGGGAAGTTATGATTGGGCAAGTGCTGCTTTTTCTATCATTGTTACTACTTTTATTTTTGCCACTTATTTCACGAAACAAGTTGCCGCTAATGAAATTATCGGAACTTACCAATGGGCTAATGCTTCAGCAATAGCGGGTATTCTTGTTGCTATCAGCGGTCCTATTTTTGGTGCTATCGCAGACCATAGCGGAAACTTAAAACGTTGGTTATTTATTTTTACCTATCTATGCATATTATTTACTGCACTTTTATGGTTTGTTTATCCTCATTCTTCTGTTTTATACGCATTGACTTGCGTTGTTATTGCTACAACCTGTCTAGAAATTGGATTAATTTTTTATAATTCTTTTTTACCTCACATTTCACCCCCTGATTATATTGGGCGAATTTCAGGCTGGGCCTGGGGGATGGGCTATATAGGTGGAATTGTATCCCTTAGCATCGTCTTGTTCGTTTTTATTAAGCCCACACCTATTTGGCTTGATACATCTACAGATCAACAAGTGCGCATTTGCGCTTTATTAACTGCCGCATGGTTTGGTCTATTTTCTTTGCCTATATTCATTTTTGTTCCAGACAAGCCGTCCACAGGATTACCTTTGTTGCAAGCCACAAAAAAAGGTTTAAAAGATTTATATTCCACTTTAAGATCCTTACCCAAGCAAACCAATCTTCTCCTCTATCTTATTGCACATTTGATCTACACTGATGGTTTAAATACTCTATTTGCTTTTGGGGGAATTTATGCCGCAGGCACCTTCGGGATGAATCTATCCGAAGTGATCTTATTTGGCATTACGATGAATATTAGTGCTGGCATTGGTGCAATTGGGCTGGCTTGGGTTGACGACTGGATTGGCTCTAAACCCACAATTTTAATTTCGCTCATTTTTTTGACAATTCTTTGTATCCCTTTACTCATTGTAAAATCTGCCACGCATTTCTGGATTTTTGCTCTAACATTATGTTTATTTGTCGGTCCTGTTCAAGCTGCTAGTCGTTCTCTAATGGCACGCATTATTCCCATCAAAAAATCGACCGAAATGTTTGGACTGTATGCATTTTCTGGCCGAATAACTTCATTTATAGGCCCTTGGTTATTAGGTTGGACCACTTTTGTTTTCAACAGCCAAAGATTCGGTATGGGAACAATTGTATTATTTTTTCTTTTCGGCGGAATATTAATGTGTTTTGTAAAAGAAAAACCTTCAGTTACAATGGATCATGCAAATCCTAATGTTTTGTAATTACTTATTAAAAGGCAAACTTTATGAGCAACAATATCATTGCTATATCAGACAGCAGCTTTGAAAATGAAGTCATTGAATCCAAGATTCCCGTACTTGTGGATTTTTGGGCACAATGGTGCGGCCCTTGCAAAGCAATCGCCCCTATTCTCGAAGAGATTTCCACCAAATATTCTGATAAAATAAAGATCACAAAGATGGATGTTGATCAAAATCCTGGTACTCCGCCTAAGTTCGGCGTGCGCGGCATTCCAACATTAATTTTGTTTAAGGATGGCCAAGTAAAAGCTACTCAAGTAGGGTTATTATCAAAAGCAGAGCTAGTAAGTTTTATCGAAGAACATATCTAGGATTTATAAAAGGCTGGATATTCGTTCAAATTAATGCTATGTTAATAAAGTAAAGATATCCTCGTTTAAAGAGCCTATCGAATCCATCCACGCTGCGAAATAACTTACAAATTTTAAAAAAAACGTAAACTTATGAATTGGTTTTTCGGTTTTAAAATGAAATTAAGTAAGTTCGCAGCAAATTCCTAATCGCGGAAATAATGCTTTTATTTACGCAATTATGGGATTTGGGTCTGCTGACATTTCACTGAGCGAAATATCAATGGACTTTAGATGAAAAGAGAGGGATCTGAACATCTAAATTCAATTTAATAAGGAAAAACATTTGCAAATCGACACTTCTAGCAACATTTCTAATGGGCAAACTATCACTATGAATCTAACTGAATTAAAGAAAAAAAGCGCAGCTGAACTGATCCAACTTTCCGAAGAATATGGCTTGGAAAACATGGCGCGTTCACGCAAACAGGACATCATTTTTGCTATCTTAAAAGCACACGCTAAACGCGGCGAAGATATTTACGGCGATGGCGTGTTAGAAATTCTACAAGATGGCTTTGGCTTCCTACGCTCAGCCGAAGGCTCTTATCTTGCAGGGCCGGATGATATTTACGTTTCGCCCAGTCAAATTCGCCGCTTCAATTTACGTACTGGCGACACCATTTCCGGAAAGATTCGCCCACCGAAAGAAGGTGAGCGTTATTTCGCCTTACTCAAGGTAGATCATATTAACTTTGATGCACCTGAAAATGCAAAATCCAAAGTATTATTTGAAAATCTCACCCCGCTCTTTGCGAACGAACGGCTTGTTATGGAATGTGGCAACGGTAGCACGGAAGATATCACCGCACGTATTATTGATTTAGCATCACCCATTGGCAAAGGCCAACGCGGATTGATCGTATCACCGCCTAAAGCTGGTAAGACAATGATGCTGCAAAACATTGCGCATTCCATTGCACAAAATCATCCAGAATGCTATCTCATGGTTTTATTAATTGATGAACGTCCTGAAGAAGTCACCGAAATGACACGCTCCGTACGCGGTGAAGTTATTGCAAGTACATTTGATGAACCCGCTAATCGCCACGTTCAAGTAGCCGAAATGGTTATTGAAAAAGCGAAACGTCTCGTTGAACACAAACGTGATGTCGTTATATTGCTAGATTCTATTACTCGATTAGCACGAGCTTACAACACTGTTGTACCCTCATCAGGCAAAGTATTAACAGGTGGTGTGGATGCTAATGCATTACAACGTCCAAAACGCTTCTTTGGTGCTGCGCGAAATATCGAAGAAGGTGGCAGTCTCACGATTATAGCAACAGCTCTCGTTGAAACGGGCTCAAAAATGGATGATGTCATTTACGAAGAATTCAAAGGTACCGGCAATATGGAAATCCATTTGGATCGCCGCATTGCAGAGCGCCGTATTTACCCAGCTATCAACATTAATAAATCCGGTACTCGTCGTGAAGAATTACTGGCAAGCCAAGACGAAATTCAAAAAATGTGGATTCTGCGTAAGCTCTTACAACCAATGGATGATCTTGCAGCAATCGAATTTATTTTGGATCGCTTAAAAGCAACAAAAACAAATGAAGACTTTTTTGATGCAATGAAAAGATAATATGTCTTACTGGCTATTCAAATCTGAACCAAATACTTTCAGTATTGATGACTTACAACACCGTCCCAATCAAACCGAACATTGGGATGGGGTACGTAACTATCAAGCCAGGAACATGCTACGATCTGACATTAAAATCGGCGATCTTGCCTTCTTTTACCATTCTAATTGTAACCCTCCCGGCATCGCAGGAATAATTAAGATTGTCAAAGCAGGTTATCCCGATTTCACAGCTTGGGATAAAAAATCAGATCATTACGATACGCAAAGCACGCCGGTAAACCCTCGTTGGTATATGGTTGATGTGCAATTTAAGAGCAAATTCAAACATCTTATTTCACTTGATGACATAAAGAAGCATCCTCTTCTTAATCACATGCAAGTGGCCAAGCGAGGCAATCGCCTATCTATTACCCCCGTCACTCCCGAGGAATGGCAAACTATTGTATTAT
>JANWKO010000103.1 GCA_025451335.1 Gammaproteobacteria bacterium | reverse complement strand
GGCCCGTACTCATATAACATTACATGAATACAGATTACACAAGCGCGAGTGATTAAGCAAAAATGCGAACCCTATGTCAATTATCTTATTCAATAATTTACCCTCTTCTTAAGCATTCAAATCATTGGCGTTAAGCCATATCAATTTAATTTCTAATTATTCTATTTTCTTTAACAGAACTCTATTAATTTATACATATGAGGTACTTTATGTTTAGCTATACACCAACTGGAAAATCTTATCCTGAAGAATTTAATTTTGATAGTGATGAAGAATGTAAAAAACCTGATCCTAATATAAAACTTAGAATAAAAACAGGAATTGACGAACTTAAGAAAGCTGGGATTTACAATGATAAAAATGTCAGTAATTTAGAAAAAAACGCGAATCATTTATATGGGATTTTTGGTGATAATATTGCGGGATGCTTTCAACTTGCTGAAAAATTTAAAATGCCAGCACAACAGATGTTTGATTTACTCATCGCAAATGCTCCATATGTCGCAGGTTTAGACCATGCATTTATAGTATTGAACTATCATCTCAAAACACGTGACAATTTTCTGAAAATTGTGCAAGTAATTCGATTCGCCGATGAAATTGGAAAAGAAATTGATCGTCAATCATATAAAATAGACCGAAACTACGGAGGCATTGAACTAGGTTCTATACGCACACAAGAAGAATTTGATGCAATTATTAATCAAAAAAGAATGAAAATAAAATTAAACGAATCCAAACAAATTATTTTATTTAAAGATAAGGAGGGAATAATTGGTCCATCTGAAGGGGTCAAAAAAATTGTGATAAGCAGAGTAAAGTCTTGAAATTTGACAAACTGTTTTAGAGCCTGTAGGGATTGTGTGTCCAAAAATTGATGAAGACTTAATGGAAACTTATTTGGATTATTGCAAAAAAATTAATTTCTTAGAATTAAACGAAAACCCACCATTAAAACGGGTTGCTTGATAAATCATTAAGTGCCCGTTATACTTTTTAATTGAAAGTGGTTTTTAATAGTTTTCGCTAAAAAGGGATTTACTAGTGAAGCTTTCATGTAAAGAAAGTCAATCAACAATAACTTCTTATCTCAATACTCCTCCGCAATTAAAATATAGCACTTCACAATTCTTCTTTGCATGGATCGCTACTTTTATTGGCGTAACCTTCCCCATTATCGGAGTAATACTTGCAGCTATACTCGTTTGGGTATGGGGATTTAGATGGCTTGATCTAGAATTACTGTTTGGGATGTATCTGTTTGTCATGCTAGGGACGACTGTAGGTTTTCATAGGTTATTTACGCATCGTTCGTTCCAAACATCACGTTCGATCCAGTTTATTCTGGGAGCGCTCGGTTCGATGAGCTTCCAAGGACCTTTGATTCAGTGGGTAGAGCTTCACCGCATGCATCATCAATTTAGCGATCGTAATGGCGATCCACATTCACCTTATCCACATGAAAATAATATATTAGGGGTATTCAAAGGATTTTGGCATGCGCATATTGGTTGGGCATTTGGTCCTATGCCAGCCAGCAATTGTTGTGCCGTAGATCTAAGAAAAAGTGCAATGATAAGACTTGTGGATAGACTATTTCCTTTTTGGGCTTTTTTGGGAGTATTCATTCCTGCATTAATCGGTTACTTTGTACTAGGTTGGCAAGGGGCAATAACTGGATTTCTTTGGGGCGGTTTGATACGAATATTCTTAGGGCATCATATAACATGGAGTGTCAATTCCATTTGCCATTTTTGGGGTTCACGATCTTATAGTACCAAAGACCAAAGTCGTAATAACTTTATTGTTGGAATATTCGCATTAGGTGAAGGATGGCACAATAACCATCATGCATTTCCTTTTTCTGCCAGTCATGGACTACGTTGGTGGCAAATTGATATAAGTTTTCTAATAATTCGATTTCTGGCTATGTGCCGGTTGGCGTGGCAAATTCGACTTCCAAGTCTCGAAGAAATTAATGCTCGAGCAAAGCAAATAACTTAATGCAACAAATCAATAGCTTGTATTTAGAGCATCGAATAATTGATCAATATTTAACCACTGATGCAGCATTTACAGTTTTGACCTAAATTAAATCATGTTATTCTTGCATGACTAATTTATGGTCTGTATAATATTAATCCTATTTGAAGGCAAAATGAGGATTAAAGTAATGCAAGCATCTGATAAATCTTCCAAAAAAGATCTTAAGAAATCTTTATTAAAAAAACAGGATTCAGAAAAGAAAGCTATCCATCAACCAGCAGACCTAACTAATGAAGAAAAAATTAATGAAACTTTACAAAGTTTGTTGAAAGAAGCACGACTAAAGAGCAGTTCAACACAACAACGAGCAGAAAAATACAGTTTATATTTGATAACTCTTGCTCAATTTGGTGATAAATATTTAATGGATTTTCATATTGTTGCAAAGGAATTACAGTTGATACTTAAGGATTTACCCGAAAATTCATGGAAGGCCTTAATATGCAGTCGCATGCTATTTGCATCAGCCAAAATGCTTGAAAGAAGTTTTGCATACGAACAAGATTCTTATAAGTTTGTTGAAGCAACATTAAATTATGGATATGCATCGACTAAAGGATATCTAGATGCAGAGGAAAAAACCAAAGCTTTATCAAGTGACTCATCTTCTCAAGAACACGCCTTAGCCTTGGGACACATGGCTAGTGCCTATATAGATGATTCAGAACTACGTGAAAGGGCTAAAAAAGCAGCTGATAGATTAGCTAGTGAATATCTTAAATTAAAAGCAGCAAGCAAATCAGATCCAAACTTACTATCAAATACAATCTGGGCATATGTGTTGTTAGCCCAAGCAGCAGCTAATGCAAATCAACGAGCATATTTCGATTATGCTCGAGATAAACTAAAAGTAATCATGTTTGGAAATCCCTTTTTTCATAAAATTGGCCAAAGAACAACGCGTAAAGCAATCGCTAATGGTTTAACTGAAGCTGATTATCCAAGTTGGGCTATCGCTATTATGGCACATGCCACAGCCGTATTATCAATACCAGGAGGTTGGTTTGAAGAACGTCGTTTTACTAAATTTAAAGAAAAAAGTAGCAAAATTGAAGAGATTACATTTGCACAAATAGGTGAAATTGGAAGTGATCCGTTGGTTAACTGTGATCTCATTTTAGGTAAGACAATTACTGATAAAGCAAAAAAATTCATGACTGACAAACTTGATAAATATAAGGAAGAACAAGAACAATTAGCGAGAGCCGAAGAATGGGAGCGCGCTCGACGTGAAGAAGCTAACGGCATGGCTTAAGTCTTTTTGATCGTTTCACTGGACTGCCCTGTGAAACGATCGCCAGATATCAAGTTATCATTATCTAGCGCCGCATGGCACCTTTTTGAAAACCATTTTCATCCATTTCCACGCCAAAATCAAACATGGACGATTTATAAGATTCTAATTGCAAAAATGGTGTTGCAGGCTGTGCAATTTTTTCAGGCACAACTTTTGTCAGCAATTTAGGAAGAACATCTTTTAAAAATACATTTCTATCAAAACCTAACCAAAACATTTTATCACGAGGTTCATTAGGAATTATGACAGTATCTACATCAGCAAAATGTTGTTCCAATACTTTTGCTATTGCAATTACTTGTTCTTTATTAAATTGATCATAACGGATAAGTATCGTGTCATCTGTTGCGGCATAAGTGGCATTGTGTGAAATGTCAGTTTCAGCAGTTAGATTCGGTACAGCATGAGAATTAAGAGCAAAAACATATCTAATTACAGAAGTTTCAAATAATTCGCCGCGTTGAATATCATGACGATCCAATTTAAATTCTTTCGCAATAGCATCTGTAATTTTAGTGCCATTAGACATATTAGCATAAATCATTTTTTCGGTAATTGGCGATCTTATTTTGCGCTGAGCAATCACTGCTTTTGATTCTTTTTTTTCCGCAGAAGATTTTGCAAAAATGCCAACTGTTGCAAGAGTACTATCTATAGGTTTTTCTAAAGGATTTCGTGATTCCATTTTTTTCTCCTGTTTATAGAAAAATAGTTGAAAAAAATTATCCCTTATCGGAAAGCACTTGCTGGAGGTGCGATATATTCTACGATAATATTTTCAACTGCTTTATTAAATCTTGGAACAGACTCATCTATAGTCTGAACCTTTCTTTCTTTTATTCGACGAAAAACAAAATCTCCTGCTGTATTAAATAAAATTAAAGCTTCATTCCAAGTGCATTGAGATGCTTCTTGAGGAGTTAACATTTTTGTTATAAGAAACGGCATTAAATTAGTGAACATGGAAGACTGCCCTGGAGGCATATTACTTGCTTCTTCTCTTGAAAGTATCCCCTCTTGTATCAAAGGAATACAATCTCTCATACTATATAGTTGGTATTCTTTATAATTTTTAACTTCATCTACTGAAACAATACCCGAACCAACAAGTACTAGAGCAGAATAATTATTATGTAAAAACGTTTTATCCTCCTCACTTAAATTCAATACTTCAACTGGGCTAAAATGCGAAATTAAAATTTCAAACTGCGACAAAGTTTCAATAACAGTTTTGGAATATTGCAACACTTCATTAATAGACATCTTATTTCTTTCTATTAAAAGGGTTCCACTCCAAATTTTATCCCTCTGCTCTTGGTTATATTCCAATATTTTCGATTCATCCATATGATTCGAACGAATGAGAATTTTAAAATCATCTAGTATTTTTTTAATGTTTTTTGCAGCCTTTGATTCAGTTAGTGATTTCTTTGCTTCAATGAGAGCATCTGCAACTTTTAAACCATCACGCTTTATATCAAAAGACAACCTATCTAATTCTAAAGCTTCTTGAAGAGATAAATTCAAAACGGTTTCAAGAGGGATTTTCTTACTACCAATTAACTCTGCAAGTGGAGAACTTTTATCTGCTAATCGATATAATTTGTCAATTTGGTATTGTGGAAGTTGTTTAACTTGAGACCAGGTTATAGCGCCGTTCATCAAAAACGAATGTAATAACAGCAATTTAAATCTATCTTCTCTTTTGAGAGCCAATGCTTCTTTTAGTGTAATTGCACCGATTTCAATGAAGTAATATAAATCAATTCCTATATCACTTTCGCGGGCTAGTGTTTGGACATCTTGAAATGATATTTTTTTATCTAATAATAAACGTGTAGCATTTTGCAATTTATTTGTATCAGGAAATTTAGAAAGTTCTACGCGCAATAAAATTTCCCTTGCCAGTCTCTGCGCTTCCCTTTCTGTAATAAAACCTTCATTTTTGAAACGGCTAAGAAAAGTATGCGCTATTTTGCTTATCGCTTCTAATTTTACGAGTGGAAGTTTTTTTGGTCTTGGAGGCGAAAAGAGCAAAAATCTAGCAAGCATTTTAAGATCCTACTTCTGTTTTTATTGCTTTATACACCAAGAACCTATTACCTTCAAGATCTGTTTTTGTTCGGTCATAGAAATTGAATTAAAAAATATCCCTTAAACAATCTTTTAAGCAAAATATTTAAGGGATATTTTAGGTTCTAATGAGCAAATTTATCTTGATTGTCTTCGATGGTCAGCGCCTTTATGTAAGTCATCTTCTTCTTGTTGTTGTCGACGTAAATTTTGCTTTTCTGTTAAAAAGTCCATCAAATTCAGCTTGATCAGGAAATATGTGTTTAACTTCTGCATAAGTGCTACTAGGATTTTTATCTTCCTTATCCAATATAAATTCTCATTTTTCTTGAGTTAATTGTCGTTCTAATCGTGACAGTGGCGGCGTATGTTTGGAGTCACCCATGTTTAATTTCCTCTTAAATAATTTATATATTTATATTATAAAAGGCATTTAAGAAATAGATATCAGTAAGAATTTTTAGAAAAAAAATCACAATTTATCATTGACTTAAATACAACTTTATTTTCAGTTGGAACTTTGTTAAAGTGCATAAAAAATTAGATTTTATAAAAGATTTTAAGAGGAGAGAATGATGAAGTTAATTGTAAATACTATCGGTATAAATGAAATTTCCTATTCTTTAGATCCTGCTTTTGATTCATCTAGTTTATTAGGAACAACTTCATATCAAGCGCCGAATCTTAAAATTAAATTAGATTCCGAAAAAGATTACGCTGAAATTTATCGTCTTTTTGCTGAAGCTGGTATTGAACCAGAATATGATGGTGAATATAAACAAGATCATGTCCCACAAGAACCGTATTATTCTAGTCGTCATATAATTCATTTCATCAAACGCGAAAACATTGTTAAAGCAATCAAAGTATTGAATGATTTAAAACTCATTCCCGAAACAGATGAAGGCAAAAAATTAATTGATTATTGTCATGAAATGTCATCAGAAGTAAATTTCCAAACTGAAGTAGATACAAAAAAAATATTAGATTGGCAACATCGAAATTGTGATTTAGATAAAGAATTATCCGTTTTAGAAAAATGTTTACTTGAGAAATTAAATCAAAAAATAACAACAATAAAAACTGATGACAAATTTAATGCGAAAGATATTTTCGAACGCGAAACTTATTTGCAAGAATTAAAATTACTAATAGATAAGAATGATGATATTGCATTATTAAAAAAGATTTCAGAAGGGGTTTCACAATTTAATAGAGGTGAAACAGATCTAGCCTATGTTTTATTACGGGAAGGCGAAGATTTTGTTCAACAATATCATGTCAAACATCAACTTGTTTATCGTCGTGAAGTATTTCTCAATATTATAATGGCAGAAGAAAAATATCAAATTAGAAAGGTGG
>JANWKO010000102.1 GCA_025451335.1 Gammaproteobacteria bacterium | reverse complement strand
GTTAAATCTCCCTCTCAAGATCAATAATTTTACATTAAACATTGCTTGGTATATAATTTGCCCTCAGAAAAAGTAATCAATTCGAGGGTGTTCACAAATGTTTCATAATATCGGGAAGCTTTTTTCGTCAACATTTCAATTTGCCAGCGCCCCAACTGTTTCACCGAGCTTTTTCAGTAGCAAGCTTGATGATACAGCAAATGTAATTATTGGTTTAGGCCCAGCTGGTATAGCACATGCAATCGAAGCCGCGCAAAATGATAGTAAAAAAAGAAAGGTAATAGCTTTAACAGATCGAATAAATTACTCCAGATCAGCTATATTCCGATTAGATGTTGATATCTTTCCTTATCTTGAACAGCTCATCGGCAAAGAAAAAATGAAAGAAGCTTTTGATAAGGGGTTATTTGGTCCAAAACAAAGTTTGAATGGATGGGATTTTCATGTCATTCAAATTATGACTTTAGAAAAGTTACTTTTTGAAAAATTACAACAATTACCAAATGTTGAAATAATTCAAATTCCTAAACATAGCGCAAGTCAAATAAAAGCGATTGACACTAAAACGCATAGGATTGAATTAGCGATAGATAAAGTCGAAAGTAAGGAAGCAGAACACAGATCGATTAAATTTAAATATTTGATCGCTACCGATGGCGCTAAACACGAAGTCAGAAACCGTATTAAAGATTGTGACGTTGAATATTTTCCGACTCAGGACCCTCAGCTCTGGGAAAAACAGGTAAGAGTGACTTATAAACTGCCCAAAGAATATTGTTCTAATGCGTTTCGTCAATTTATACTGCCATTCGCTGAAGTAAAAAAAGAGAATATACAACAACTAAAAGATCTTGGTTGGACATTGAATTCAATCCCTGAGGTCAGAGTATTTACCGTTGATGGATATTTATTTGTTGCGGCGGAGTGTCCAAAACAATTCAAACCAGAAGATGAAGCAATACTTGACCGATGGATTCGAACCATCTTAGCGCGAACTTGCCCCGAAACAGCTGTGTCTGCGCTAGAAAAAGTTGATTCAGCCGTATTTGATGTTGTGTTAGAAGAAGCGAATCGTACAATAGTTCCTTATCCAGGGTGTGATACCGATGCTGACACAGCGCTTGTTCATGAAAAATGTGCATACTTTGTTCAGGCGGGCGATTCTTTACGTAAAACCCATTACCAAACAGGAAGCGGAGCGGTAGTCAGTTTGCGTGAGTCAAAAGCATTCGGCGAATTTATGCGTAGCGGACAAACTTTAGACGATCTCATCGAATTCCATGCAAAGATAGCTGCGATTCGCGCAGAAAATAGAGTCAGAGTTGATAAATTTATCGAGGGAAGAGTGGCAAGAGAAAAGCAAGCATCGCTTTTACCTTCATTAACCATTTCAAGCGCTCTTATGCCCGCTGAAAAGAAAGGCACCCCTGCTCAACGAGCTGAATCGATGGCGGATCCTTCATCGCATAAATTATCAATGACAAAGATGAAAATATGAAATCTATTGCTTCAAAAAAAGTTCCGCCTTTACTTAGTCAAGATAACGTTTTTGATCCTGATTTTCTCAATAAAAAAAATCATGTCAGAATTAAAGCGGGTCACGGTCGTTTACCAATAGAAATTTCCATTTTAGGAAAATTTCCAAAGGGTGCTGGAAAATTATTTCTAGAATCGGCATTTAATTTGCAAGAAAAGCATGCAGAATTTATTGATGAGTTTAATGAGCCGAGCGCCTTGATTGGAAAAACCAATTTTGCGCATGATGATCCAACAGCAATTTATACGTTTGGCGTTGACACACGGGATTTGGTTTTTCATCGTCACGTTGGACATAGGGTAATTACGGGTGTGACGGGAGAGTGCGGTTGTATCCTAAAATTTAGTTTATGCTCGCCAGAAGAGGCAGAACAATCACCAAAATCATTTCTAGAGAAAATGTATGTCGTTAAAATTCCAGCGGATCGCATGTTTACTTTGCGTTTTGATGGCACGGTTTATCATCAATTCAGCCCCGTCAAATATTCTGAAAAAGCTTTTTTTGCTCTTTCAGTTCATACAAATGAAGCAAAAGGTTTGTCGGGCGAATTATTAGAGCAGGTTCTTAATAATAAAGGCTCTATTCCTTTATTAACGGAGCCTGCTTGTAATGCAGTGATGACACTTTTATCGCAGCCTGATGCTTATCGTTTCGCAAAAGTCATTGAACTTGAGATCGCATAACAGACGATGCTACGCTGAGTGATCCTTGGCACTACCCCGTCTAAGCCTTGCTAAAAAGATATTGTGACTTCTCTGATGTGAGTTGAGATACAGGCTTATCTTTTTTAGTAAATAAAAAATGTGTTTTAATTGGAATCATTGTCAATTTTATTTGCTTAAATAATTCTTTCAGCTCTTTATCCATTGTGGCAAAAAATTGCTTTTCAGTTTCTGTCACACATTGTGCAATTGATTTGGTTGGCTTTTGTAAGCGTGATGAAAAAAACAATAAAATTTGTCCCAGCATTGCAGCTTTTTTATTTTCTTCAAAATAATACAATCCGACAAAACGATAAAGAAGTTCATTTGTTTTTTCTCTAAGATCGGGTGATAAGCGTTCGCTACCTTTTAGTTCCAATAACGAGGTTGGGAAGTATAAATCATCAGGCTTGTTAACATAACTTGCGACTAATTGACTAAGATCTATAGGAAGCTTTTCAAAAGCGCCGGTTGCCAATTCTCTGTCAAACTGTGCTTTTGTTAACGGTGAACAAACATTTAATATCGAACCGTCCATGACGACATATCCTTGTCGATTGATGTAAAGTTGCGAAGGCGTCTCGACTTGTTTTATATTTTCGACTGCTAATGTGTTCACATTTAGTTTTGCAAGCAGGTTTGTTTTGGTGAAATAAAATAAAAATTCATTAAATTGTTGCGGAACTATTTTTGAATTGAAATCTTTGATTTGAAATAGTGTCGTAAAACTATCGTAATCACCGTTCACTTTCAATATAGTTAATTTTTTATCTTGACTAACAACCGCCATAATTTTATTAGGAAAGTCATTCACATGTAGAGCAGATTGGAGTGGGGCAACCGATTTGATTTCTTTTTCATTTGTTTGCTGTGGAGGGTTTTTAGAAAAATCAATATCAAAAGTAAATGCTCGATTACCACTAATCACCAGAATTTTATCAGTATTTAAAAAATGGATATTGTTATCACCCCATTCATAATCTGCTGTTCCTGAGCTTGCATGTTTTCCAATTAATGGAATGTTAAATTTCGCTGTTAAAGTTCCTTTTTCATTGCATACGAAATAGTTAAGATTTTCGTCCAGGCACACTAGATAATCTTTATTAGGTGAATATGCAATTGCTTTACATATTGGACCATCAGGTGAGAGAGTTAAACAGGGAACATGGGTAATGCTTGGCCAGATTGTTCCCGAATTATCAGGGTGACTGTATAATGCAAATTGATAATTGGGTAAGGTTGTAATGATTCTGATCGGATCTTCTGAGTCCAAACTAACACTTAGGCGCAGTGGTTTTTTCGTAAGTTGTATGCCATTAAAATTTAACACATGAAGATAGTAATCGAAATAAACGGGATATCTTGGGTTTCTATTTATTTGGCTAGGAACTTTTATGATTTTCGGTATATAGTTTCCTGTTTTTAAGCAATGATTCAATTCATTTACTAATGTTTCTTCGTCTGATAAAGGTTTTGATTCTGGTGTGCTTTTCTCATCATCTTGCTCTGGCAAAGACCAATTTTTATTGTGCTGGGTTGTATCTTCTGTGCTCGAATGGTTATGGAGCATAACGGGTCTAGTAGTTAACATGCTTAATCTCTATAAATGTTTATTAATTTTTTGGCAAAGTATAAAAATATTTTTCCTAAAATCAAAGAATTGTTGGCTTGGCCTTGTGAAATATTTTCAGACAAGTTGCAATGACAAACAGTTACTGAATATAATCAGTAAAAATTGTTGATTTTACCGATTATATTCAGTAAAATAAGCTTTATGAATCACTTACTTGAACAAACTTTAATTGAGCAAAATCCTCATTGGGCAGGTGAACGTTATAATCATGCCTTTAAAAGATCGCATGATTCTATTTTATTGAATGAGTTGGGTCTACGCGAAATTCAAATAATTACTGGTATAAGACGATGTGGTAAGTCAACTTTACTGCAAACAATTATTAATCACCTTTTGGAACAAGGGAATATTAAAAATATCCTATATATTAATTTTGATGACCCTAATTATAACGAGGCATGCAATGATCCAAGTTCTTTTTATTCTATTTTAACAGCAGCAGAAAAACTCATGTCATGCAATATGGAGTATCTATTTTTGGATGAAGTGCAAAATGTTGATGCTTGGGAAAAATATGTAAAAAGTGTTTACGATAGCAAACGATTTAAAAAGATTTTTATTAGTGGCTCCAACGCAGAATTACTGAAAAGCAATTCTGCTAAGCTGTTAACAGGAAGATATATAGAAACGCATATTTACCCATTAAGCTTTCAGGAAGTAGTGTTGAACAATAACATAAATAATCAATACGAATTAATTAAGCAAAAGCCTTTAGTTTTAAATTGGGTTGATAATATGCTGAATTTTGGCGGCTTTCCACGAATTTGGGAAGTTGAAGAAGATATAGTTCGACGGAAAATATTACAAAGTTATTATGAAACTATTTTATTGAAAGATTGTGTTGCTAATAATAAAATCCGTGATGTAAAAGCGATGATGAATTTAGCGCACTATTTAATAAACAATATATCCAATCTTTATTCTTATAATAGTTTACATAAAGCATTGGGTAGTAATGAAACAACAATTCAAAATTTTATCCAAGTTTTACAAGATGCATATTTAATTGAAGAAATAAAAAATTTTTCTTTTTCATTAAAACAAAAATCTAAAGCCAAGAAAAAAGCCTACTGTATCGACAATGGTTTAATCAACGCGACAACGTTTAAATTTAGCAAAAATTACGGAAAACTTTTAGAAAATCTCGTATTTTGTGAACTAAAAAAACGGTATCAAAAAAACATTTATTTTTATAATGACCAAATTGAATGTGATTTTATTGTTCATGATGAAGAGCGTGTTGCAATTCAGGTTTGTTATCAATTAGATCTCGAGAGTCGCGAAAGAGAAATTAGAGGATTATCAACAGCAATGCAGCATTTTGCAATTCCGAATGGTTTAATAATAACGTATAACCAAGAAGAAAGATTAGCAGATAATATGTTAGCGATACCATTTTGGAAATGGGCTGTAGCATCAGCTTAGAATGACGCATATTGTGAAAGCTTTTGAAGTAGTTCTTGTATTAAACTATAACTTCTTTACGGTATTTTCAATCCAATTTTTGGCTTCTTCCATCACATCTTCTGCTGTGCGGCCTTTCGTTTCAATCAAAGGGCCTATGACCATGTGAACAGTGCCTGGAATTTTGATGAATCCACGCCGTGGCCAATATCGACCGGCATCATGTGCGACAGGAATGACGGGATAACCGGTTTCTACGGCTAATCGTGCGCCACCTAAACGATATTTTCCGACTTCGCCGTAAGGAATGCGTGTTCCTTCAGGAAATATTAATATCCAACGTCCTTCATCTAAGCGCTTTTTACCTTTTATAATAATTTGTTCCATGGCGGTTGATTTATTTTTGCGATCAATTGCTATAGGGCTCGTAATAGCTAATCCCCATCCAAAAAAGGGTACCCATAATAATTCTTTTTTCAAAATAATGGTGGGTTCGAAAAAAATTCCGGGTAAAAAAAACGTTTCCCAAGTTGATTGATGTTTACTTAATATGACACCGTTACGATCTTTAGGAATATTTTCTAATCCATCAATTTTATAATCGACTTGGCAAATAATTTTTAATGTCCAAATAATGAATTTAGTAAAGCTGGTAATAAGTTTATAACGATAATATAACGGAAGTGGTGAGCATAATACACAAATAAAACTATATATAACGATAGATGTAAACATAATAAATGAGAAAATCGACGACCGTATAAATAAATTGATTGTTTGTAAAAAAGATTTTTTTTCCATTGATACACCTTAAATTAAAATATAATTTCCACGCATGACATAAGCTGATTATTTTTTTGGACTGTTGACAATTCGCCTATAGAATTATCAACAGTCCCTAGTTTGATTTCCAGATAAAATAAAAAACACAGCTTCAGCTAAATTAGCAAAGAATTTGACATGTAAATCAGGATTGTTTTCTAATGTTTTTTTCCCATTCCCAGTTAATACCAAAATTGGAATGCATCCTACTGTTTGAGCAACTTGCATGTCAACAAGAGAGTCACCAATATAAAATGTATCCGCAAAATTGACAGGATATTTTTTTTGGATTTGATGAAACATGCCAGGTTTGGGTTTCCGACAGTCGCAGTTTTCTGCGGGGTGATGAGGGCAGAAAAAAATGTCTTCGATATAACCGCCTACTTCTGCTAATTCACGGGTCAATTTTTCATGAATTTGGTCTAATGTTTCTAAATCATATAAACCACGTGCTACTCCCGATTGATTGGTGACGACAAAAACATGATAACCAGCGCGATTTAATTGCGCGATTGCTTCTAAACTACCGGGGATAGCATCCCATTCATCAGGCGATTTGATATATTCGTCTGAATCGTAATTGATGACACCGTCACGATCTAAAATGATATATTTTTTCATTGAAGTAATGCTATATCAGCCACATGCAAAAATAGTTCGCGTAATTTTTTTAATAATAAAATTCGGTTTTCTCGACGTGATTTATCTTCAGTCATGACTAACACTTGATCGAAAAAATTATCAACGGGTTCGCGCAAATGCGCTAATTGAGAAAGTAATTCTTGATATTTAGCAGCCTTCGATAATGTCATAGCTGCGCTTTGTTGTTCTTTTAATTTTGCTGCAAGTATTCGTTCAGCATCGAGCTCAAACAATTTTTCATCAATATCTTGTAAAGCAATTTCATTTTCATATTTGGCAATAATATTACTCACTCGCTTGTTAGCGATACTTAGTGATTCGGCTTCAGATAATGATTTAAATGATTGCACAGCTTGAATTCTACAATGAATGTCATAAGGAATAGTGATGTTTAATGCAGCAACCGCCGCTAAAACATCAGATGCAATGCCTTGTTCTTGATAAATAGGTTTTAAACGTTCTAAGATAAAATTCAAGACATCTTCGATTACATTATGATTTTCTAATTGAATAGAATAATGAGTCAAAGCAAATTGTAATACATCACGCAGATCTAAGTTATGTTTGCCTTCAATCAAAATTCTCAACACACCAATCGCTGCGCGGCGTAAACCAAATGGATCTTTATCGCCAGTTGGCTGTTGATTAATACCAAACACACCAATTAATGTGTCAATACGGTCAGCTATCGCTAATGCTTTACCAAGCGACGTTTGAGGAAGATTATCATTGGCAAAACGTGGGCGATATTGTTCTAATAAAGCTTTTGCAATTTCTTTGCTAATACCGTCAACGAGATGCGCGTAATAATATCCTGCGATACCTTGCAATTCGGGAAATTCTCCGACTAATTCGGTTGTTAAGTCGGTTTTAGCTAACAAGCCTAACTGCTTCGCTTCATCTGAGTTCGCGCCAATTTTTTTTGCGATATATTCAGCTAAATGCGATAACCTCTGAGCTTTTTCATACATTGTACCTAATTTAGCTTGAAAGACGATATTTTTTAAAACAGGGATACGGCTTTCTAATGTTTGTTTTTTATCTTTTTCAAAAAAGAATGCAGCATCAGCTAAGCGCGCACGCAATACACGTTCGTTACCAGCAATAACTTGTTTTTCATCTGTGCTTTCAATATTGCTAATCGTAACAAACTGTGGCAGCAGTCGATCGTTTTTATCCATTACTGGAAAATAACGTTGATGATCTTGCATCGCTGAAATTAAAGCTTCTTGTGGCACCTCAAGGAATTTTTCATCAAAATGACCGCAAATGGCTACTGGCCATTCGACCAAGCCTGTAACTTCATCTAATAAATCTTCTTGAATGTTAACTTGTGGATTGATTGCATAAGCAGCTTTGCGAATTTTTTCTTTGCGTTGCATAAAATCAGCAAGCACAAAACCTTTTTTCAATTTTGCTGCATAATCCTTAGGATTTTTTATTTCAATCCAGCCTTTACTTAAGAAACGATGCCCCCGTGTTTTTCGCCCACTTTGACAACCTAAAATTTCCGCATGAATGATGTCATCACCAAATAACATGATAACTGAATGAACTGGACGCACAAATTCAGTGGAAAAATTCCCCCAGCGCATTCTTTTAGGAATAGGTAATGCCATTAATGCTTGTTGAACAATCACTGGCAATAATTCTTGCACATGCTTACCGGTTACTTTTTGTTGAAATCCAACCCAAGAACCGGAAGGATTTTTAATCGTGATTAATTGTTCTGGAGTAGTGCCACAAGAGCGCGCGAATCCAACACAAGCTTGCGTGGGCTTGCCCTCTTTATCAAAAGCCGACTCGATAGCTGGACCTTTGCGTTCCACGATTGCGTCATTTTGTTTCGCCGTTAGATTATTGACTAAGACTGCCAGACGACGCGGTGTAGCGAAAAATGTTGAGTCAGTAAATTTAAGTTCGGCTTTGCGTAGACGTTCTTCAATTTCCGCATGAAATGCTTTTCCTAAACGTAGCAAGGCCTTGGGTGGTAATTCTTCGGTTTGAATTTCTACTAAAAAATCAGACTGATCACTCATTATTTATTTTTCCTGATTTATTTTCTTGCGCTAACAAGGGAAAACCTAAATTTTCTCTCGCTTGGTAATAACTTTCAGCAACAGCTTTGGATAGACGACGAATTTTTAAAATATGTTGTTGACGTTCTGTGACAGACAGCGCACGTCGGGCATCGAGTAAATTAAATGTGTGCGAAGCTTTCATCACCATTTCAAATGCCGGCAAGGGTAACCCAGCTTCAATCAAGCGTAAGCTCTCTTGTTCGTAAGTAACAAAATGCTTGAATAACACGTCAACATTAGCGAGCTCAAAATTATATTTCGACATTTCGACTTCATTTTGATGGAACACGTCGCCATATTTCACAATGCCAAAAGGTGTTTTACTCCAAACAAGGTCATAAATATTATCGATTCCTTGTAAAGACATCGCTAAGCGTTCTAGCCCGTAAGTGATTTCGCCGGAAACGGGTTTGCACTCTAATCCACCTACTTGTTGAAAATAAGTAAATTGCGTAATTTCTAAACCATTTTGCCAAACTTCCCAGCCTAACCCCCAAGCACCTAATGCTGGATGTTCCCAGTTATCTTCAACAAATCGAATGTCATCGATGAGAGGATCAATGCCAAGGGATCGTAATGATTCAAGATAAATATCTTGAATATTTTCTGGAGAAGGTTTAAGAGTCACTTGGAATTGATAATAATGCTGGACTCGATTGGGATTGTCGCCATAACGTCCGTCAGCAGGACGTCGACAGGGTTGAACATAAGCCGCGCGCCAAGGCTCTGGGCCGATAGCGCGTAAAAAGGTCGCAGGATGAAAAGTGCCCGCTCCAATTTCCATGTCTAAAGGTTGAACTATTACACAACCTTGATTTGCCCAAAAGGCTTGCAAGGTGGCGATCATGCCTTGTAGTGTTTTAACGTCATAACTCGTTTTAATCATATTTTCTCGCTTTAAATAAGGGGTCAAAGCTATGTTTGAGGCAGCTTATAACCTTAAACCTGAGTCAATTTTAAGACTTGACCCCAGGTTGTACTAAACCGGCGGATTATAGCAAATTAGGGTGCATTGGTGCATCAGGTTATAATTGTTGCTATCGTTTATAACAATAAAATTTTATAATAATATTAATCTTTATAACTAAAAGAGTTTAAAAAATGGAAAACCCTTTATTAAGCCCATCTTTTCTGCCCAGCTTTAGTAATATTTTACCAGAACATATAGAGCCTGCGCTAAAACAGATTATCAGTCAAAATCGTGCTCAGCTTAAAGAAATATTAGAAAAAGGAGCTGAAAGAGGATTTACTTGGGATAATTTAATCGAACCGCTTGAAGATTTGGGCGATCGATTGTCTAAAATGTGGTCACCTGTTTCTCATATGCATGCAGTGGTTGAAACAGACGAATTGCGAGAAGTTTATAAGAACTGCTTACCATTACTGACAGAATATTCTACAGAAATTATGCAAAATGAGGCCTTATATAAAGCTATTAAATCTATTGCAGAGTCTGATGAATATCAAAAATTAAATTTAGCGCAAAAAAAAGTCATTGATAATGAGCTTCGTGATTTTAAATTAGCGGGTGTGGGATTATCCGCTGATGCAAAAGCTCGATTTGGTGAATTACAAAAACAATTAAGTAAGTTATCGACTCAATTTTCTGAAAATATTTTGGATGCCACACATGGGTGGACATTGCATGTGACTGAATCAGAAGCACTCAAAGGATTGCCTGAACAAACTTTAAAAATGGCAGAACAAGATGCCCAGCATCTTGGTAAAAGCGGTTGGATTTTCACCCTGGAATTCCCTTCTTATTCTACATTTATGAAATATTCACAAAACCGAGAATTGCGTTGGTTAATGTATGAAGCATATGTGACTCGCGCATCAGATCAAGGCCCGCATGCAGGCCAATGGGACAATACTCAGGTAATGGAAGACATTCTTAAAGCTCGCCACGAGTTAGCTAATTTACTTGGTTTTAAAAATTTTGCTGAATACTCTCTTGCGACCAAAATGGCAAATAAACCTGAACAAGTGCTAGGTTTTTTAAATGGGTTGGTTCAAAAGTCGAGAACGTTTGGCGAGCAAGATATTCAAGAATTACGAGATTTTGCCAAAGAGTTGGATGGGATAACACAAATCGAGGCTTGGGATTTAGCTTACTATACAGAAAAATTACGCCAAGCGCGTTTTTCATTATCTCAAGAAGATTTGCGGCCTTATTTTCCCGCTAACAAAGTTGTCGAGGGCATGTTTGCTGTCGTAAATAAATTATATGGCCTCAAAATTATAGAACGTACCGAAATTGATACGTGGCATCCGCAAGTTCAGTTTTTTGAAGTGTATGATGAAACCAATAATTTGCGCGGTTATCTATATATCGATTTGTATGCACGTCCTCATAAACGTGAAGGGGCTTGGATGGATGAATGCCGTGTCCGAAGGCGATTGCTGGACGGAACACTGCAATATCCTGTTGCTTTTTTAACTTGTAATTTTAATCGCCCTTTAGGAAATACGCCTGCTTTATTAACACACGAAGAAGTGCTGACATTGTTTCATGAGTTTGGACATTGCTTACATCATATTTTGACAAAAGTTGATTATGCAAGTGTATCAGGTTTGAATGGCGTGGCTTGGGACGCCGTCGAGTTCCCTAGTCAATTTTTTGAATTTTGGTGTTGGGAAGAAGCTGCTTTGCAATTAATTTCCAGTCATTATGAAACAGGAGAACCACTCCCGAGTAGTTTATATAATAAATTAATTGCAGCCAGAAATTTTCAGCCAGGCATGCATATGCTAAGGCAATTGGAGTTTGCGATTTTTGATTTCCGAATGCATTTGGAATATAACCCAACTACTCATGGAAGTATTCAAAACCTACTGGACGAAGTACGAGATCAGGTTGCTGTGGTCAAGGCCCCTCTTTTTAATCGTTTCCAGCATAGTTTCTCGCATATTTTTGCAGGAGGCTATGCAGCTGGGTATTACAGTTATAAATGGGCTGAGGTATTGTCGAGTGACGCATTTGCAAAATTTGAAGAAAAAGGGATTTTTGACTCTACAACAGGTCGCGAATTTCTTCACAATATACTGGAACAAGGCGGTACACGTGAGCCGATGGAATTATATAAATCTTTCCGTGGCAGAGAACCCACCATCGATGCTTTGTTAAGACATAGTGGGTTGGTTTCTTCTTAACTTGGTGTTGCAGGCATAGCGTGATAAACTTTTTTTGAGTTTAGAACGGGATAATCATTAATGAAAGAAGTCAGAAAAGGCCAACCCAAGGCTTTACCCTATTTATTTTTAACAGAAATGTGGGAGCGGTTTGGTTTTTATGTTGTACAAGGTATGCTTGTACTATATATGACCAAGGCATACGGCTTTTCCGATGAAAAGAGTTTTACTATTTTAGGCATGTTTACCGCTCTTGCTTATATTGCCCCTATGATAGGGGGATTCTTAGCTGATGCTTTCTTAGGGTTTAAAGTTGCGATTTTATGGGGTGGGATTTTTCTTATTGTTGGCTATGCATTATTAGCGCTACCCTCTTGGCCTGATGGGTTTTATATTGCTCTAGGCACAATTGTTGTTGGAACAGGTTTATTCAAACCAAATATCTCGAGTTTATTAGGTGCTTTATATTCACCCGAAGATACGAGTCGTGATTCGGGATTCACCATTTTTTATATCGGAATCAATATGGGCATTTTACTTGCCGGTATTGGTTCAGGATACATAAGCGAACATTTTGGCTGGCATGCAAGTTTTGCTCTTGCCAGCGTGGGTTTGGTCATCGGTCTTTGCACCTTTGGCATTGGATTAAAATGGGGTGAAATGAAATATAATGTTAATCCCTCATTAGCAAAACAAAAACCCCGATTTTTAACCAAATCCTGGCTATTTTTATATTGCATTTTAGCTGTGGGCGCACTCAGTAGTTTGATGCAAAGTAGCGTATTGGGAAATTGGTTACTACCATCATTTGGTATAGTTCTATTATTTTTTGTTTTTATATTGGCATGGCGTCAAGACCCTGAATATAGAAAGGGTTTGTTCATGCTAAATATCCTTATTATTTCTTCAATAGTATTTTGGATGATTTATTGGCAAATGTTTTTTTCTGCTAATTTATTTATTGATCGATTAATTAACAAACAAGTGCTGGGTTTTACCATTCCAACAACGGCGTTTTATACCCTGGAAGCTTTTTTTGTGATTATATCAGGTACGGGTTTAGCGCGAGTATGGCAATCTTTAAGTGAAAGCAATCGTAATCCTTCTCCCTTAATTAAATTTATTTTAGCTATTGTATTTGTCGGTTTAGGATTTTTAGTCTTATATTTTAGTACATTTTATCAAGATGAATTGCATCTCGTGAATCCGCTCTGGATTGTCTTATCCTATTTTTTAATTACTGTGGGTGAAATGCTATTATCTCCTATTGGATTATCAGCAGTAACCATGTTATCTCCGCCTCATTTAACAGGTATGATGATGGGAATTTGGTTTGTTGCGCTAGGCTTTGGCGGTCAATTTGCAGGATTGCTCGCGAAATTGTCTAGTGTCACGGGGTTAGCGCATGATGCAGCAACCCAATTACCAATATATCGACAAGCTTTTCTAATATATGCATTACTTGCGTTTGGTGTAGCTGCCATGTTATTTGTGATGAAGATAATTTTTAAAAGGGTTTTAATAAATTATTTTTAGATTTTGGGGTCAAGTCTTGGAGTTTGTGTTTGTGGGGTCAAAGCTATGTTTAGGTCAGCTTGCTCTTCAAACAGATTAGGTTTCTTAACTTTGTTGGGTGCAAGCTGACCTAAACATAGCTTTGACCCCTGCTGCTGTCAACTTTCAAGACTTGACCCCATAGTCCCATAGTTCAATGGAGTGAAATATGTTCGATGCAGATCGCCCGATTGTATCGAGTGAACAAGATCGTTTAGGAAGAACAACATTTGCTAAATATTTAGCACGTTGTATTTTGGATCACGATAATCCAGAAAGTTTAGTGATTGGATTGTACGGCGGCTGGGGGGTGGGTAAAACATCTGTCATCAACCTCATGCTTCAAGAATTGCGATTTGCTTCTAGCAATATGTTTGATGAAGAACGACCAGTCATTTTAAATTTTAGTCCATGGAGTTATTCGGGACAGAATCAATTAATTTATAGTTTTTTTCGCCGCCTTTCTTCAGAAATTCGTCAAGCACCTTATTTTGAAAATTCAGAAAAAATTATTCATTTGCTTGAATTATATGTTTCTTTTTTTACTCATCAACCAGTACCAAAATCACTAAGGCCAAAACATAATTTTCTCACGCGGTTATTTAAACGTAATTTGATTACT
>JANWKO010000101.1 GCA_025451335.1 Gammaproteobacteria bacterium | reverse complement strand
TAAAACTAGGCACATTATACTAAAAATTATTAAATTAAAAAAGCCTTATTTGTATAAAAAATGAGTTTAAAATCAAGTGACTAGAACTTAATCCCGTTTAGCCTTCTACATTGATAGCTGCAATAGAATGGAATCCACCATCAACATGTATGATTTCTCCAGTAATTCCCGAGGAGAGATCTGAACAAAGGAATGCAGCAACATTTCCTACTTCATCTGTTGTCACATTTTTTCGTAAAGGTGCGATGGATTCATTAAAAGCTAACATTTTGCGGAAATTTTTAATTCCAGATGCTGCTAATGTTCGAATAGGACCTGCAGAAATCGCGTTAACTCGAATCCCTTTTGGACCTAAACTTTGAGCTAAATAGCGCACGTTAGCTTCCAAGCTCGCTTTTGCCAATCCCATCACGTTATAAAAAGGAACAGCCCGCTCACCACCAAGATAAGTCATTGTCAAAATAGATCCATTTCTTCCTGCCATCATTTTTTTACCATTTTTAGCAAGTGCAGCTAGGCTATAAGAGCTTATATCATGGGCAATTTTAAAACCTTCGCGAGTGACGACATCTAGATAATCACCTTCTAATTGATCAGCTGGTGCATAAGCGACTGAATGAACAATAATATCTAAACCATCCCAATGCTTTTCCAATTCTTTAAATAAGGAGGCAATTTCTTCATCGCTGCTCACATCGCAAGGAATGGTAGCTACTGCTTTCCAAGTATTGCCCATCTCTTCTACACGGCTTTTTAACTTATCATTTTGATAGGTTAACGCGAGCTCAGCTCCTTCACGGTGTAATGCTTCACCGATTCCATGAGCGATAGATCTTTCGCTAGCTAATCCAACGATTAATGCACGTTTACCTTTTAAGAATCCCATAGTTATACCCTTTATCATTTTAGGTTGAAAAATATACCTTGCACGGACATATTTTGCGGTTTTTTGCATCCCATCTGCGGGTCATCTTACACTAGAAAAAATACTTACATATGAATAACTATGCGCGTATTTTTTCTAGTGCAATCTGACCCACATCTAGGCGCAAAAAAACGCAAAATATGTCCGTGCAAGGTATAGGTATTTTAACGAGATTTTTTTTATAATGAAATGTTAGAATTTCTACAAGTAACATTGCTGATAGAGAGGAGCAGTGGTTGCGAAGAAAAAAGGATTAAAAAATGGACAAAGTGAATGAATAACCCAAAAAGAATAGAATTTGCAAATACCCTACGAGGGTTTGCCGCTTTGTCTGTATTGATTCATCATTTCTCGGGTGTGTTTTGGTCATTGCGAGAAACAGTGTCAAATCTTATTAATGCTCCAGTTCTATCAGTGACACATGCTACGCCAAAGTATGTAACGTTGCTTTATTCCACAATTTTATTCAACTGGGGAACATTTGGGGTTGCATTGTTTTTTTTAATCAGTGGATTTGTTATTCCATTTTCATTACAAAAATTTACGTGGAAAGAATTTGCTATTAATCGTTTTTTTCGTATTGTGCCTACTTATGTTGTTGGTTTCACTATTACTTTACTCGCGATTTATTTTTCTGGGTTATTTTTTGACAAACATTTTCCTTATCATTTTAAAGAAACTTTAATTCATTATATTCCTGGCTTGAGAGATTTATTGGGAATACGAAATATGGATGGCATCATATGGACATTAGAAATTGAAATTAAATTTTATATTATATGTGCAATGGCTTTAATTTGGTTTAGGAAAGGAAGTTTATTCGTTTTTCTGATCCCAGTTTTTCTCGGTTTTTCAGCTATTTTGCTTAATCCAAAAATGACCGCTTTGATGCAAATAGGAGGATTATCATTTCGATATGCAGCTATTTATGCCTTAATGGCGCAATATCTTGTGTTCATGTTTATTGGCGTAGCTTTTAATTATTATTATCGAAAAATTATTTCGTTAGAAAAAATTTCAATATTGATTGCATTTCTATTTATATTATTTGCTCTTGTATCAAAAAGCAGCATTTATAAAGAAACATTTCATCAAATTTGGAGTTGTGGCTTTGCTCTTTTAGTATTTGCATTTGCTTATGCTAGTCCACGGCTATTTAAAAGTAATAAAGTATTTGATTTCTTAGCTGATATTAGTTATCCGCTATATGTAGTGCATGGTGTATCGGGATTTGTATTGATGAGAATTCTAATGGAAGTAGGTCTAAATGAAAGTTTATGTTTAATTTTGGCAACGACCATAATGATTTTGTTGGCTTTTGCTTTGCATAAAATGGTAGAAATGCCTGCGCAAAAATTGGGTAAATTTTTTGTTCAAAAAGAACAACTAAAAGACAGTTCTCCTCAACTTTCATTTTCACAGAGATAGGGCTTGTAGATCGTTGTAAAAATTATGATTTGTTCGCTGTTAACTAAATTTTGGTTAGGATAACTTTGAGAACGATTTCAGAAGATTAAAGAAGAACTGAATAAAAAGGTAAAAATTTGTTGCGTTTTTATATGATTCAAATAAAATCAAACTCGTTGCATACTAGACGAGTTTCTAATAAATATAAATTAATTTGATGGGCCTAAATGTCTTCAATTAGAAGCATAAAGGCAGGGAAGCCAAAACTCAATTTAGGTGATTTAAGCTTTGACGAAAAGCGAATCCTTTGCACGCTCGATATTTCTGATTATCAAAAACAACATCTTCCATTAATTAACCTGCTTATTTCTTATTCATCTGAAATAAGTGCAAAGTTTGACAAAGGTTCAGATGTGAATGCGCCTGATCCATGGTTAGCGGCTGATTTTGATGAACTGAGGGGCATTCTGCAGGGAGCAGCAGATGAATTGGAATCAGCATATCAATCTTATTTAGATGAATCACCCAATGGTGGACATCGAGTTCTTTTTTCTCCACAAGCAACGTCATTTCCACGTCCAAAAAGTAAATTAAATGCTAAAGAGCTTAGAAATATTTCCGGAGGGGTGGGCGGTTCAGCACGATTAACCATTGGGCATGTTCATCGTGTTTACACTTTTTATCGTGGAACGGTTATTCCCGGCGAAGTATTTACATTCGGCTCGATTGCTTGTAATAGTGTGGATTTTCTTATTGACGCTGGAGTGATGCTTTTTCGCGAGCGAAAGGAAAATGAATCTCACTCTTTTTGGAAACGTCAATATAATGTATTTACCAAAGATGGACGCCCCTTTCGTATGGCTGGCGCTTTATCTAGCGTTGGATTTTCAGTTGCTTCTTATTTAACAAGAGCGTCTTCTCTACTTTCTTCAATGTTAGGTGTTGGAGGTCTGGGGGTTAACTTAATTTTTACTGCTTTGGAAGCGGATATCGATGTTGGTCGATATCAATCATTGCGGAAAAAAATTGATGAATTAATCAACTCAACCAGAAATGAATTACGCGAAATAACGAAGAAAAATCATATTTATCTAATTAATCAAATTTTGATTCAAAAAATTGAAAATCAAGAATCATTAACAGGAGATGATGTTCGTCAATTTACTCAAAAAGAAATCGGCGTAGATCGTCAAGTTATTCATGATTTTCAGAAATCACCGTTGGAATTAAAAGAGCGCTGGCTTGCATACAACAAAAATTCAACAGAATCATATAAAAAAGAATTTGAGTTATATGAGAAATTGAATGGATTAACATATGTTACTAATAAGCTTGATGTTAAAATCCAGAAAGTCAAAAAGAATTATTGGAAATCGATAGCGCTTAATTCTTTGTTATTTGCTGGCTTTTTAGCGATGGCAATTTTTGCTTCCCCAGAAGTATTAGGAATAGCCGCATGGTGTTTGTTCGGCATTGGTATGGCTTTTCTCGGCAGGAAAATTTGGAATTGTGACACTGTTAAGAAATGGCGCGGAATCACGCCAAATAAATTAAAAGAAAGAGTGATGTCCCGTTCTGCTCTAAATGTCTCTGAAGAAAAGGCAGAGAAAAAAAGCGAGTTGGTTAATAATCCACATTCACCGTCATCGCCACCCTCACCATCTTCGAAAAGCGATCATGGATATTCGCCGAGTATAAGCGTTGTATCACCCTTGCAGGAGTCAGAAAGAGAACGGTTATTATCTGTTCATGGGATAGAAGTTCCCAGAAGAGATGAAGAAGAAGCTTTGTTTGCTCGAGCAAGAAGTTCGTCACAAGACCATATTGTATCGAGATTACAGCAGAGCCTGGAATCAGACAAATTAGAACAAAAACATTTAACTGATAAAGTTGAATCTAAATCTTTAGAAACCAAATCAAGTCAAGTTTTACTTCAAGATTCTCATTCGGATAAAGCAGATGAAGTTTCTAAAACGCGACCACAATTACAATTAATCATTCCAGAGTCACCGCCTCGATTATTTACGCAACCTGTGGTTCCAGAGCATAAAGTTACTAACCATCCAATTAGTTATGCAGAGGTGGTGAAAAGAGGAAAGACAGCTCGCGCTTAATCGTCTGCGTAACTTTAATAGCTATAAGAGGTTTTCGACATGCTAAGCTCAAGAGAAGATTTACCAAAAGCTCATACATTAGTTGGCGAGATAGAGATCTTACAATGTAGGATATCAGAACTAAAAAGAAAGATAGTAGTCGCTGAAAGAAATTTGAATTGGGCAGCTGCTGATTATCAGAAGTTCTCAAGATGGGAAGAAGAAGCGAGTAAAAAGTATAATTCAGCCGAAAGTCGCTTAGATCATTACTCTACTTATGGAGATCGACTAACTGCAGACCAGCTTAAAAAAGATGTGAACGATGCCAAGCAAGGCGCAGTTACTCGTTTCCATGCCGAAGAAGAAGCACGGGATATTTTGGAAAAACTCCAATTGGAACTGCAAGCCGTGGAAAAGAATCTTGTTCAAAAGATGTGGATGAAATCAGATGCTGAAGAAACGACAAAAAAACTTTTTAAAAGTTTAGGTTTATCTATATCAACAAAAACGATAACACTTACACATTTTCGTGAAGATAAATCTTTGGAAGCTCCAGCAAGTACCAAAACTTCACGTGAAGAAATACTACAATTACAAAAAGAACTGACTGCTGAGATAGCAGAAATGCAAAAAAGATATAATCAAAAATACGAGCAAATTGAAGAAAAGTTGAAAGCAGATGAGAGTCAATTACACTCTAAACGGCGATAATTTTTGCTGACACAGTTTTTTAAACACTACTACACAGTTAAGTGGATGCGCTCTCGTTAACTGTTGGATTTAAGTTAAACTGTTTCTTCTTCGGTAGCTACTATTTGGATATTTTGACTCATATCTTCTAATTCTACTTTTTCAATTAAACCAAATCGTTGCGTAATTTTTTTTGCGGAAGTATGTACTTCATCAACATCGTTATGAGCTTTAGCGATATGTTTAGCTAAATTTGTCATGCGCTTTTGAAAGCGATTAAAATCATTGGCTAGCATATGTAAATGTTTTTGAATGATATGCAGTTGTTTGCGTGTGGCAGCATCTTTTAATACAGCACGAGCGGTTGTTAAAATTGCCATCATAGTAGTGGGAGAAACCATCCAGACTTTAGCCCGATGCGATGATTCAACTAATTCTGGAAAATGTGCGTGAATTTCTGCAAAAACGGCTTCTGCAGGTATAAACATAACTGCACCATCTGTTGTTTCTCCTGGGATGATATATTTATCAGCAATATCTTGAATATGTTTGCGGATATCCACTTTAAATTGTTGCTCAACATGGCGGCGATCATTTTCGGAAAGATTGGGATCAATAAGCTGACGGTAATTTTCTAAAGGAAATTTGGCATCAATTGCGATATTACCTGTCGGTTCGGGTAAAAATAACATGCAATCAGGGCGTTTTGCATTGCTTAATGAATGTTGAAATGAGAAATGTTGTTCTGGGATAACATTACGAATTAATGCTGAGAGTTGCACTTCGCCGAACGTACCTCGAGATCGTTTATCATTTAAAATTTCTTGTAAACTTACCACATTGCTAGAAAGTTCTGAAATCTGTTTTTGCGCTGCGTCGATCAAAGCTAAACGTTTTATCACATCACTAAAGGTTTCGGTTGTTTTTTCAAAACCTTCGGATAAACGCTTTTCAACTTGTTGGTTAATTTCTTTTAAGCGCGAATCAGTCGCTTGCGTGAGATTGTCAACACGCTTTCCTAATTCTGTCGCATAATCATTTAAAGCTTCTTTAACACTAAAACGGGTATCTTGAACGCCTTTTTGTAATGTATCTTGCAAAATTTTTAAAGATTCAAATTGCCGCTCATCAAAACGTGAACGATGTTCGTTGAAAGCTTGGAGTTGTTGCATCCGAGCATCAGAAAGCTTTTCTAAAACATTTTGTAGCATAGTTTGATTTTGATTTTCTAAATAGCGTAATCGTTCTTCAAAACGTTGGTTGAGCGTTTGAAGTTGTGTATCAATTCGTAACCAATTATCTTGTAGTTTGATGTGGCTGCGAATATACACTGTCAGTAAGATTAAAAGAATTAAACTTATCGTACTTAACAAAATGATTTCTAGCATGTTTAGTATCCTTTTTTGCGAATTTAACCCGGATATTTCATTTGTTGTTAATTATATCCACTGCATAGACGTCCGTCGCCTGAACTTTTTTGATTAAGCCATTTTTTTGCATAAATCGAGCAAAGTTCAACCATTCGGTGCTGTCAAATTGTTCAGGATTTTTTGCAAAATAGGGTATGGTGACAAACCAGGAACGGTGATTGAGTTCATCATTAAGTTCAGGATGACTTTGTGCAAATTTACGCCATGATTCTTCTGGATGAGATTGTAAATAATAGACACCTTTTTTCAGTGCCAACAAAAATTTCTTTAATTTTGGGTCATGGGTGTTGTCAGATCGAGTGACGAATATCAATTCATTATATATAGGTACACCATTTTTTTCAGGATAAAATGCGAGACCAGGATGTTGCATTATCTCTAATTGAATCAATTCAAAATTACGCATCATTCCTGATGCTGCGTCTAGCTTTCTGGTAAGAAGAGCTTGTGTTAAGTCATAGTGAACGTTTATTAATAGGACGTCTTTTATATTCACACCATTGTTGCTTAACATGACTTTTAAACTAGCAATATCTCCTGTGCTATAACCAATTCGCTTAGCTTTTAAATCATGCATTGATTTAATGTTACTTTCTTTCAAAACGATCACACTATCTAATGGTTTATTAATTAGTGTGCCAATTCGAATCAAAGGCAGGCCTTGATCAACTTGCTCCATGAATTGTGGTTCATAAGTGATGGCAATATCTGCTTTACCTGCGGCAACGAGTTTAGGAGGGTCTGCGGGATCTGCTGGGCCAATTAATTCAACACTTAATCCTAATTCTTTAAAAAATCCTTGCTGTTCAGCAACGAATATAGGGGCGTGATCAGGATTCGGAAACCAATCAAGAATGACAGTTAATTTTTCCAGATTGGTTGAGTTGTTGCAATAAATTGAAGATAGAGGGGTTAAAAAAAGTACAATTAAAATAAATATCTTTTTCATATGAGAAGTAATTTCATTGAATTTTGTCAAAATAATGTTTATAACTGGGCCCAGATATTTGATTTTAACCTATAGTCTCTTTAACAAAAACATCATTTTGTATCATAAAGGAAATTCTGAACAATTATAAGGATTCATTATGCCTCTTACAAAACAACAAAAAGAATTTATTGAAATTTCTATCGATCATCTTATTGATTTGCCAAAAGAGTTAAAATCGACTGAATTATTTATAAAAAAAATGCATTCCGTATTTAAACAAGAAATCAAGGATCAAGATGATGAACCATTTCATTCATTACAGGAATGTCTCTTTTCACCTACTCAATACATTCAACAAATTGAAAAACAAAGTCATGCGCCGATAACAATAGGCGAAGTGCAAACGCATATTTTAGATTTTTCCATAAAAAAAATAAAAAAAGTGACAAATGAAAAGTTGCCTTGGAGTAGAGCTGAATTATTAAAAAATTGGAAAACTCATGCGGATTTTGAGGAAAAATTTATTTCTAAACCTAGTCATTCTAGCCACGATCTTTTTGCGCCTTCGTTCTCACCGCCACCGCAGGTTGATAGATTGTTTAGTAAGAGATTAATTTTAAATGAAGAATTTCAGATTTTTCAAGCAACTGTGGATGTTAAGGTTCCCCGTCCGGAATTAAAAACATTTAATTTGGAAGAAATTGATGAAGAGGATTTTGAGACTAACGAAGAGCAAATGGCTTACCTAAAAGAAGAGCTTTCTCCTGTTGCAGAAATGAAAGCGATTAATTTAACAGCTAAGAAAGCATTGAGCTATTTAGTTGAAGAAAAAGTTATTTTAGCAAAAGAAGCGGAGGATGTTTCTCAAGGTGCAAAGAAAGTTTTAACTTATGGCTATTACTTTAATCTCATTAAAGATAAAAAAATTCCATTTAGCGATATCCAGCATATCACTCAAGTTGAGGCAAATTCTTTGTGCTCATTTGCAACAATAGATTTGCTACAAAGTAAGAAGATCAATTTTTTCGCTGCTAAAAAGGTCAACAAAAAAATAATTGAAAATTCTTTTTATTTTCGCAAGCTAATGGAAGGTCAAATTGAAGTTAATGAGCTTTTTGATTTAAATGATGATCAAGTTAAAAATTTAGTATCACCTAATATTATTCATTTGCTTGAACAAAAAAAAATATTAATGAAAGATGTCAAGGGAATGTCTACCCCTGGACGTTTGCTACTTGAAAATATTTTTTATTATGAATTATTTAAAAAAGGTGAAATTCCTTTCAATTTTATCAAGACCCTGTCAAAACTATCTTCGCTTGTTTTTTTAAATGTAGAAATTATAAAATTGCTTGGATCTCAGAAGGCTGATTATAAATCTATATTAGCAATTAAAAATCCTTTGCTTTTATTTTTCATTGCGGAAGATATTTTGAAATATGATGAAGTAAAATTAATCTCCTCGTCACTAGGGCTGATTAATTTTTCTAACTTGGATTTGTCAAGATCCTTTAATAAATCATTTCTTAGAAAGCTGATAGAAGAATTTTTAATATTAGCCGCTGATGATTTACTTTTTGAGAAAGATCTATTGATTTTATTCGATACAGCTGTGAAACCCTTGCGATTTGAGCTAAAAGATGAAGGAACGACAAGCCCTTCCTTTTTATGTCGTTATCCCGCTATTTTGGAAGGCTTGATCCAAAATGTTTATTCAAGAATTTATTCACTTGTTGAAAGTAAGCCTATGCATTTGCATAAAGACAAAGTGGATAATTTAAATAATATTATTTCAAATTTGCAAAAACATCATCTGTATATGATTGATATATGGTCTTATATTGTCAGTTTGCGCGTTCTTAATTTTTATCATTTCACTCAGAGTAAGTTAGAAGTTCTGGAGGATATCAACATAATAACGCGTTCAATAAATGAGTTAGTGGGAGCTCATTTTCCTCCTGATCAATTTTATTCTTCTCTTGCTAAACATTTACTAAAAGGGATAATTTCCCATTTGGAAAAAGTTAATCAACCTGAATTGAAAAGTCTTCATGACAAACTGGAGCAAGAATTTAATGCTACTTTAGCTCTTGAATTGAAGAGTAGGGCAACCCGATCAAATTTAGATATTTGGATCAAGTCTTTTTCATCAGTCGTTGAATATGCAAAAAATACTTTGCATTCTTATCAGCCGAAAGAAATGGATCAGCCACCTGCAAAAAGACAAAAAATATCACCGCGTTTGTTTGCCTCCAAGACACATTCTGTAAATGAGGACCTTAAGAAGCAATGTGAAATTTTGTGCTTATTAGCTCGTCAAATTCCAAACTTGGAAAATGAACCTAAAAGAAATAGGTTGTTAATAATGTAGTAAGAAATAAACTTAGATCGTGGTCTTCTTGGCAAGATATTGAAGCAGAAACGAAAATAGTACTAGCGCTTAGAAATTAGCTGTTTTTTGCTATCTCTTTTTGCCAAGGAATTAATAAGCGTAAAATAATATTAACGATAAAATATAAAAGCAAAGAAAAAATCACGATGGTGAATAATGCGGCAAACATTAAATCAATTTGCATTCTGGCATTAGCATTTAACATTAAAAAACCTAATCCTTTACTGGCTCCTACCCATTCGCCAACGACAGCGCCAATAGGAGCAAAAACCGTGGCTACTCTTAAGCCGGAAGCAAGAAATGGAAGAGCGGCAGGAATTCGAATATGCCAAAATACCCGCCATTTTTTTGCTTGCATAGTTTTAGCTAAATCTAGCCAGCCTTGTTCTGTATGACGAAGGCCATCATAAAATGCACTTGTCACGGGAAAAAATAACATAATAATGGTTATGACAATTTTTGATGCCATGCCATACCCAAACCAAATTACAAGTAACGGCGCAATAGCAAAAGTAGGGATGGCTTGGCTAATGACTAGAATCGGCAATATCCATAATGATAAGGGTCGAAAGAAAGCCATTGTTAAGGCAGCAAGACAGCCAAGCAAAGATCCTAGGATGAGTCCTAGGATCGTTTCGATGATGGTTGGAATGGCCTCCATAGCAATTAAGTTAGCCTGCAAGTACCAGGTTTTGAATACACTCCATGGTCCCGGTAAAATATAGGGAGGGAGTTGAAAAAAGCTCACCATTCCTTGCCACAGTATGATTAAGCCAAAAAAAAGTATGCTACCGCGCCAGAATAATTTCATAGACTGTTCCCACTGGCTTGCGTAAGGGCATGGAATAAATCAGCTTGATGAGTGATGAATTCTGGGTCGCCTGGGTCGCGCGGTTTAGATGTTATTAAACTCATCGGTGAACTTAGAACAGCTGGTTGACCTGACAAAATATAAACTTTGTCTGCTAAGCGTATTGCTTCTATGGGGTCATGAGTAATTAATAAAACAGTACGATTTTTTAATAAATCTGCTGCCAAGGTTTGTATTTGAAAGCGAGTGATGGCATCTAATCCAGAAAAAGGTTCGTCCATTAAGACAATAGGCTTATTTTGTAATAAGGTTCGAACTAATGCGACTCGCTGTCGCATTCCACCAGATAATTCTTGAGGATATTTATTTAGAGCATCTTTTAAGCCCACTTTGATCAATAATTCTGTTGCTTTTAAAATATCTTCTTTGGTCACATTCCCTTTTAATCGAAAACTCACTAATGCATTATCCAAGGCGGTTAACCAAGGCATTAATAAATCAGTTTGAGCCATATATGAAATTTGTTGTTGAATTGGAAAGGAGTTATCACAATGTATTTTACCTAGAAATTGGCCATTGTTCGGAACTAAGTTGGCGATCAAGCGCAATAGAGATGTTTTTCCAACACCGCTAGGACCTAATAAGCAGGTAAACTTACCTGATTCCAATGTCATGCTGAGATTTTTAAATACAGTTTCATTGTTATACGCTAAATTAACGTTTTGAATGTAAACTGTTGGAGCCTGCATAGGCATAGGTGAGTCAAAGTTAAATAAAGTTACGATTATTGTATCAAAATAGATATAAATTATACAGAGCAGAAGAATCCCAGATGGTTGGCTTTTAAGGACGATTATCTAGGATTCTGCTGCGGATTTATCTTAATCGACTCAATGGAACTTGAATACCAGTGGATGCAGCCTGACATTCAAAGTCATCAAGAGGGCTTTGACTTTGCACAGCATCAACATCACCATGAGATAATCTATCTGAATGCTCACTATGTACAGATTGAATATAAGGATTGGACCCATTAGGACTGGAAGGTGATTTTATTTCGGGAACACCATTCAATACTTCTAATATTGGAGCAAATGCTGGAGCCAATGCTATTCTTAGAGCCTCTCTAGCTCTTTGTGTTTCATCTATAGTTCTTTGCTGTTCTTCTCTGTCTCTTTGCTGTTCAGATTCGCTTAGTCGTTGTTCATTTGCAAAAATGCTTCTAAAAATTAGCTCTTGATTTTGAACTATGGTGTTATGGATGGTATTTATTAACTTTCGAAAAAAAGTAGATTCTGGGTCAATACCTGCTTTAATTATCAATTTTTCAAATTCTTTTATTTTTTTGGAATCTTCATTGAATTTATTTATCAATTCTTGAATGAGTTCCTGAGGTGCGGTTTCTATAAATTTTATTAATTTATTAATCTTTACATGTAAGAGTTGCAGAGTCATAGTTTTTTGAAATTCCTCCATATCTAGGAACTTTTGATAATCTGTAAATAATTCTGGAATCAGTGATTTAAACAATATTTGAATATTCTCAAGTGATTTTGTTTCTATTAAAAAATTTAATTTTAGAATATCATCTTGTGATAATGAATAAAAATAGCTTTCTAATATTTGTTTCACTTCAAGAGGAATAGGTAGATTTTCTTTTGGAATCATAAATAGAAAAAATTTCTGAAAAAGTAACTTAGTAAAAATATCATCCGTTGCACTGGGAAATTCTCTTCTTTTAAATGAATTTACTTTAATTTTAGGAAAAAGAGACTCAATAGAAGTAGCTTCATCGCTTTGTATTTTTGCAGGCGGAGGTGTGACAACCGACGGAGGCGTTATATCGGCAGTTCGTTGGGAAATTCCGTCTTTTGAATCTGGAGTTGTTGCATTCCTAGATTCAGAAGATGTTTTCTGTTTTGCTCTTTTATCAAGAAATCTAGCTGTTCCAGCCAAAGCAGCTAACGCTCCTAATACCACTCCTTTACCACTTCGAAAAATGCGCCCGAACATAATTACCTCTGCATAGTTAAAATAAATAAAACAAAAAAAATAAAGTTTTTTAATACATGATTTAACTTAAATTCGGCGCATCAGACTTATGGTCATGGAATAGCTGACGACACCAGGTTAAAAGTCATTGAGCATATTTAAAATGAAAAAGACCTGCATGTATTATAACTGAGCTAATATTACAGTTTTTATATTAACAAAATATTAAGAATTACTTATAATGTTTGATTTTTTATATGAGTCTTAACTTATTGATTTATATGAACTTAATGTGAAAGTAATGGTATATTCGCTTATCTTTACCACGCTATCATCCAGCTCTGAATCATTTTTCAGTTTTTAAAGGGACATTTTCATCCAGTTACGACACATTCTTCAGATTTTATTGACTATTTATTGATCATTCTGTATTATTATCATACTTTAGAAATACTGCAGCTTCATTCTATGACAATTTGTCCTGGATATTGGCTTTCAGTTTAATCAAGATTTTTCGCAATATAAATTTCAGAATTAAATTCAGTATATAGAAGAGGTGGGTTATTTTAGATCGCAAACCAGAGGTTAAGACGGAAGAACCACTAAGTTTAATTAAGAAGCATTCGTTTCCATGTGAAGGAGCGCAATCTATTTATGCCTTGCCAGATGGGAGTTTTGTTTGTATTTGCAAAGATAACTCGCTTAAAAAAGTCGACACAACTCATCAACACGTCTTAGTTGAAACGTTTGCCGCATTTGAAGAACTTCCTCATTGTAAATTGTGTCTTTTACCTAACGGAAAACTTCTGGTTTTTAATGGGAAAAATCCTTCTCTGATATTTAACCAAAAAAATCTAGATCCAGAGAGTACATTTGACCTTCCTTTTAATCAAGTTGAGCTACTGCGAAACGGACAATTTATAGCGAGCGTGAGAAAATATGAAGATGAATTTTCATATGAGCAATTTTATTTGATTGATGGAAAGACAAATAAATGCAAAATTACTGATTTTCGCTATCTAGTTTCTGATGACAAAAAAATTAAGTGGCATTCAAGAATGGATGGTCATATTTTTATTGGAAATTCATCTCATGCAACATTAATTGAATTTGACAAAAAAAATAAACCTATAAGTAAAGGTCGAAGCGTTTTTTCTATTGATGAAAATACTTGTGTAGCGAAATCATTTGTCAATGATGACATTGTCATGTTGTCTGAAAATGGATTTATTACAGTTTGTGAACCGGAGAAAATCTTGCAAGAAAAAATAAATGAAGCAGCATCAGCACTCATTAAGCACGATGTTATAAAATTGGAAAATAAATGTGTAAATTTGATGGCAGAATACTATGCCGATTGCAAAGATAAAGAAGCTGTTAAATTAGCTGAGCATTATGCCAAATTTTATTATGCTTCTAAAAATCAAACTGTTCTCGAGGAAAAAGAGGGGATCTTGTCGCGCTTAAGAAGTAAGTTTGGCGGTTGTTTTTAGGATTGAATGCAAAACTTATCTTCCTCTAATCCTATCTACTCTGAAGTCGTATCCTTATTGCTGCAAAATATATTTATGCTGAAGATGACTTTTTCTCGGATCGATAAAAAACATATTCAACGTTGAGTCTTGTTTTATGCACATAAGTCATTATAATTTGGCAATGATTCTAAATTCGGGTATTGGATTTGTAACAGTGCATTAAATTATCGCAATAGATCCAAGTGCTGAATTGGGAAAATATAAAAACAACACAGGATGTAAACCATGCCAACACCATTATCCATTGAAGAAGTCATTTCTAATATTCGACATGATCCAAAAAGCGCTTTAATTGAAACATATATCGAACATTTAACTTTAGATGAAATTGATAAATATTTTTTTAACAAATACAAAGACGATACTTTTCCATTTCTGTTTTACATATTTTCAGAGTGTAATTGCGCAGCACGAAAAGCTATGTTGTATAAATTAAAGGAATTTGATCGTCTAGATGTTGCTTTGAATATGGCTGATCAAAATGGCAACAAATTGTTAGTCTATATCTTACGAGAAGTGAGTCAGGATTATGGTCGTTATAGATGTTATCCTTTACTTTCAGGCATAGAAATATCTCAACGAGCTAAGGAACGACTAGCCGATGATTATCTTTCAATAGCCAGACTATTAGCGAATTTGGTGACTCCAGTTATGCTTGCGAAACTTCTAACCGAAAAACAAAATCGAAATCAGGTAATAGGATTAGAGTTTATTTCTGCATATGGTGAATATTATGTGTATGATGATCATTTACGTCCTTTGCTTGACAAAGCAGATAAAGAGATTCTGAGTGAGGCCGTTGTAAAATATCCTCAATTATTGACAAGTCTTAATGGTGTGGCTTTGCGAAATCATTTAGCATCAAGCTTGACTCCAAAAGCTATTGAAATTCTAATTAAGGAGATGAGTAAAGCTGATAAATTAACCTATCTTGAAAGGCAAAGTTTGAGCCAAATGATATGCTCAATAAGTAAGTCTGACTTAGGATTAAAAGCAATTTCTGATGAAGCTTTAAATGCGGCGATTGGTTGTGATAGTGAATTATTAAGTACTTTTTTGCGTGAAAATAATCCTGAGCAGACGCTTGAAAGATTGACAAGTAAAACAATAGATCAGGCCTTTGTCGGTGTAAACTCTTATCGATTAACTGAATTAAATTCTTCAATTTATCAATCGCTAATTAACAGAGTCAGTTATGACGCAATAATGGATAAATTAAATTATTTCTCACGAAAGGGTTATTCTGTCAAATTGGAAGATATGTTTTATCATGCTGATTATGATGCGATAAAAATGTTTTGTAATAAGATTCCACCCTTTATTTTAGGCGCGGGATTAAATCATGTACATTTTCTTGATAAAAATGAAAAATTGTCGCCTGAGCAAAGAGAAGAATTGAAAAAATCTTATCTAAATTCGCGAGAGTTTGTAAATGAACCTGAGCAATTCATTAAAAAAGATAAAAAGGTTTTTTTGGATTTAGCTGAATTAAGTCTTTCTCATCTTGCGATGCATATTGCTCTTGCAACAAATTCAAACAAAATTGATGTAGAATTAAAACATATTAACACTGTAAATGAAATAATAACGAAGGGTATAGAAGCGAAAAAAGAAAGGTCGTTTCAAGCTATTCATACCGCAGTTTACCAGGCTCCTGTGAGCGCGAGTTTTTGGTCGCGAAAAACACCAACCCCGGACGCAGTTTCTTATTCTGAAGAATGTATTAGTAGTAATAAGATATAATCAAAAAATTTATCGATTTTCGTGATCGTTCAGGTTAATAATTTTACTTGAACGATTAGAGCGCTATAGGATTGTGATATTGACTAAGTTAACTTAGTCCAGTATAATAATGATAAATTCCTTGGAGAAATTGCTTATGTTAGTCAATATACACGATGCCAAAACTCATTTTTCTAAGCTGATTAACCAAGCCCTAAAGGGAGATGAAATTATTATAGCCCGTGGTGGCAAACCTCTAATTAAACTCATACCGTATACAGAAGAGCCACAAGAGCGTCGAGGAGGTCAATTTAAAGGTCTTATTAAGATTAGTGATGACTTTGACGCGCCTTTATCTGAAGATGTTTTGAAACACTTTTATGGGGATGAGTAAATGCAATATTTGCTTGATACTCATATTTTACTTTGGTGGTTTACTACGCCTGAAAAAATTAAATCTAAAGCTCAAAAGATTATTAAGGATAAATCCAATACGATTTATTTGAGCAGTGCTTCGTTTTGGGAAATGGCTATTAAAAAAAGTATTGGGCGACTCACATTGCCACATAATTTAATTGAAGCAGCTACGGTTGAAAGTTTTAAGATATTACCTATCATGCCAGAAGAAGGCTTAGGAGTTGCAGATTTACCTTTGCTGCATTCAGATCCTTTCGATCGCTTACTTATCATGCAAGCCAAATTAAATGACTTAATCATCATTACCAAAGATTCAAAAATAACAGAATATCCCGTGGTCACACTTCAAGCATAAAAAAATTAAACAGTAATAAGTTGAGTTAATTAACATAGAAACTTGAAATTTAAAAAATTCTTGAAAAAAATCAATAAGAAGTCTAATTGCTGTAATAACTCCCGACAAAGCTAAGCCTTTTGCAAAAAGGAAGGGCTATGTCGGGAGTTGTGCTATTTTGTAGATGTCTAATAATAATTATTATAATTTAAATGAAATTTCTTTCTTTTCTTCCGCTTTGGGAGAAATAGGGCCACCTTGTTTTTTTTCATTTAAAAATGAAATTCGAGGTTCTTTTTGCATTTTATTTTCAACGCTTTCTTTATTTATAAAATCCAAATTCGTGAGCGCAGAAAGTTTGATTTTTTCTAATCTCTCCGATAGATCTTTTAAATAAGTTTTAAACATGTCTATTTCATCGTTTTCAAGCAATCGTGGACGTCTATCAGGTTTAAATGGAAGTGTGAAAAGATATCCCCATTCCAATAATGTAGGTGATGAACCAGGTTTTGTAATATGATTTTCGATTTTAGTAATAAAACGATTTATTTCGTCAATAGTACGAGATGCTATTTCGCATACATCAATAGATATACTTGCCATACCATTATGTCTGAAAAAGGCCGGGACATCAGCCATATGACCAGCATTTGCTGCTTTCTTATTTAGATGGTTTAATCCAGTGATTAATTCATCTATATTTTTCTCGCCATCTGCAATGATCCAACGCAAGTTAGCTTCATGAAAATTGTATTCATGTTTTTCAGAGTCATGCAGCTTGTTAAGAATATTATTCAATTCTTTTTTAAAGCTTAAGTGAGCAAGAGAAGAGGATCCCTTAGCTCCTAATTTTTCAAATTTTTCATTGAGTGTAATAAATCCAGGTGTTTCTCTATCACCTATTTGTATTTTTTCAAATATTTTTTTAAAAGATTCAAGATCTGAAATATCCGTTTGATATGCCTTTTGCTCTATTTCTTTTATTATAGTTTTTATATCAATTTTATTACTTTCTGTAGATTCAGTTTCAGTTGACTGTGTTTCAGTTGATCGAGTTTCTTCGGTTCGACTTATTGTCATATGTTCTCTCCTTAAAAAGAACACGATTCTATTCGCATGAACCTTAACAAATTCTTAAGAAACAAGGTTAAATATTAAAATTAACGGCCGTCCATGGCCGATGGGCAAGTTTTTGTCATCTATAGCAAAACTTTCTTGCGAGTGAATTTCGATATGGGCTCGACTGTGATGCCCAGCTCGACCTACCTTAGTGACTGTTGAATCAATGCCGTTTTCCAGTTTTAACTGCTTCTTCGGATTTTGGAATGCGTGATTCATCTAATTTATTATGTTTGTTTTGATGATGAATACGTATGGGTGTAGAGGCTGTTTTATAATTCAACAGCACAGATCCTTTTTTATAATGAAATAAATGCGGTGATTTTTCATAATGATATACAACGGGAGCTGGTTCTTTACTATCTATGTCTAAAGTTAGCTTTGGACTTGCAGGAACGGATAGCATAAGAACATTAGGATCTTTACGAAATGATACAGCGATTTGATCATTAGGTAATGCGCAAATTTCATTAATTTCTTTCTCGAACTTGATAATTGCAGTTGGTTTTAATTCTTTAACATCCCAAATGCATAACAATTGTCGGGATAATTTTCCAAATTTACTCCTTTCGTCGTAAGATAAACCTCCTTCTTGCCATTCTCCCATCCCAAGATTTTGAAAAGTAGCAATACGATTATGAGATAACTTAGTACCATTGAAGCCATAAGGTGTTCCTATTTCAAGAGGAAAGTCGGGTGCTCTCTTGATAAACTTCAATTCATTTTTGTCCGTAGCTTCCCAAAGAGTTAATGTATTGGTTTGTACTAAGAATTTGTTACCTTCATATGGCAAAATGCGAGGAGTACTTTGGGCATCTTTTGAATCTAAGCTATTCGCTTGTAAAAATGTAACTTTGCCATCTTTCCATTGAAACAACGAAATACCGTGACTATTACTGATGACAAACC
>JANWKO010000100.1 GCA_025451335.1 Gammaproteobacteria bacterium | reverse complement strand
ATGCATAAGGTTCTTTTTGAAAAATCTCAAGACTTAAGCATCCAGTTCCTTTTAATAATTTAGCAGAAAATAATGCTTCAAAGGCAAGTGCAATTTCACTATCAAATTCTGTTGCTGGCAAAGATAATACATTATTAATGATGGTATTTATATTTATTGAATATGAGGCAGCTGGAGATTTAGTATAACCTAAGAAAGGTTTTAGAACTGTTTCTGATAATGACAGCAAGACAATTCTTATTCTTTTTTGGAGGGCACCATCTGATAGAATGATTTTTTTTATTTCATCTGGTGGATTATTATCTGATGATAGCCTAGACCAACGTAAAAAATATTTATAATAGATTCCTGGGTGTTTATTTTTCCATACATCAAGTATCGTCTGGGCTTCCTTAAACACCGCAACATTAAATGCTGTGACGGCGAATTTATATTTAAGATATTCACGTACCTCATCAGTTGTAACCTTTCCTTTCAGGTTGAAAAAACCATACTGAGCATCATGACCTCCTTGATCGTCTGAATATTTCAATGGGTTTTGCGGTTGTCGGTTATACATGATTTGGCATAATTTTCGAAGTGTTTCCCGCACAACTTCATATGGCTCTTTTTGTAACGATGCAGGTAATGGGGGATAAACAACTGCATCACTACTCATCATAGGCAAGTTTGTAAGGACAGTTAATGCTTCGATGGCAATATCTCTAGGGAGTTGATTCAATTCTTGAAGAAGTGGATCAATACTTAAATCAATAAGCTGCATGTGAAATGGATTTAACTTTCTTGGGCTCAAAATATTCTTCCTCGTTTTGTTTATCAATTCGATTACATATGGAATCGGCAATTAATTTGCCAAATTATTTATAATTTTATTAGCTAAGCACTATACTAAATTATTCTGATTTTGAAGCCTGTGAATAGATACGAGGATGAAACTCGAAACTCGTATAAACTACTAGGTCATTTTATAAATAATCATTTAAAAATTAACCGCTAAAACAACCTAGTAATTTTCAACAGTGTTCAAAATTATTGCAATGTATTAAAATTAACCTGCTTTCAAGATCAAAAAATTGGAAATAATTTAAAGGTTAACAGTACATTAAGTCATAGCTTGTCAATACGCAGATATTATCAACATAAAGAATTACTCAAATTCCAGAAAATTTGATACCAATTATTGCATGACAAGAATTGTAATGATGTTTGATAAAAGCTAAAAAAAATGCATGCGGCATTCTATTATAATAGAATTGTTAGAAAAAGGAGCAAATCCGCATGTGATTGATATTTTTGGTAAGACAGCTTATGACAATTTTAAAGAGAAACCTGAATTAAATAAGCTGAATGAAAAAGAAAAAAAAGAAATTGAAGAAGCCTTTATTAAAGCAATGGAAGAAAACCCTTTTAAAGCAGTAAGTTCATCAGAAGAAACCTTATATTACAACGATGAAAATATAATTCGTATTTGTTGTAGCATAAAGTAATACATATTTCTGCTACAACAGAAGAATTAGTAAACAACGAGGATTAACATGTTTTCGATCGCCGGTGCATTACTTACAGAAAGAAATCTCCGCCCTTCATCTAAATTAGAAAGAGTTGGAGATTGGTTTATTTCACCATTAGCACACTTCATAGGTAAAAATAAATTTCATGTAATAAAAAATGGAATAAATAAATTCGCTTACCGTTATGCAGAAGAATATAAATATATCTCAGCAGATAATTATTTTAGCGCATCATTTTATATAGCAATTTTATTTTCACCATTTGCTTTACTTGGATTTGCTATTAAATTACCTGCATTAGCTACTTCAAACGAAATGCGCGATATTTATTTCGACTGGATACAACCTATATCGGGTGAGTATACCTATATTGCTCATGGAAAACAGCAGGAAAGATTTCTAGCGCAAATTTGGAATAATCAAAGTGTTATTGATGGCGCGATCAAAAGTAGCTGCGCAAATTTACTAATGAATGATATCTTAAAAAATCCAAAACAATGGTTCATACGCTATCAAGATGATTCTTTTACTAAAGGATATTGGGGATTTGGATCAGCCTTTATGACATTATCACCCTATATTACTGAGTGTGTTTGTCGAAACAGTGGTAATTTTGATCGTCATTTAACCCAGCGTCGACAGAATGTTGAAAAGAAACTTTCAGATTACGTGCAAACCTTAAATCATAGCAGGCATTTGACATATATGGCCTTGGGTGCTGACGGATTATTACAAGAATTAAATAATATTTATATATTCTTATCTCAAGGTTTTGATGTTGAATGTTTTTTAATTGATCCTGCTTTTGAGAATATATCTCTGGATAAAACATCGGCTAAAAATACTGAAAATTTTATTAATTTAATAAATGCGATTTCCAGAGAAACTAATCATAGAATACATATCCAGTTTTTAAATAATATAAACGAAGTTCCAGCAGGAAAAAAAATAGATGTTATTTCAATTATTGATTTTGATGATATAAAAGAGCACTATGACGATGTATGCAAAGCATATACGTATTTAAGAAATGGCGGTCGCTTGTATCTTTCTTTCGATAAATATGATTTTGTTTATGACGAAAAACAATGTATTGAGAGTAGTAATAACAGAATGTTACCTCTTGTTATAGAAAGTAAATTGATATTATCAAACGAATTACCAAAAATAGAAGTATCAAAAAATACTCCAAAATCTACAGCTTTTGTTAGTCAAAACAGATTTTCTTTATTCCATGAACTTAAGGAAGGATATGACTTATGTATAAAGGACATTGGAGTTATACCGCTAGCTGCTTCTTTGTGTGAAGAATTGATAACAAGAATTCGTATTAAAAATTAGAAAAAATACTTCATTTAGGCGCAAATTCTCTATCTGCCAACGTGGGCGCTTGTAACGCCCAATGATCTGATTTATATTGTTTATTGTAAAACATAAATTTTACATTAGGAATGTTTGCATCTTTATTTGCTTATTTAATGGGGATCGCATCTGAAAGATTAATAATTCATTCTCAATTTCAATTAAATACGCTTAAAAGGCGTGTTTTATCATTTTTCTTTTTGGGATGTCGAGTGATTAAGCGAAAGATAAAAATACCCATTGTTTTCTTTTTCTGATTCAAGTCATGGCGTCCACAACGTACGAGAAGCTATTAAAGCTTTGAAGAAACTTCGATGTGAAAACATCCCCATTGATCAGTGTCATATATTAATATTAAAGCAAGGAGATTTAGGAAAACATATATGTACGTGGTTAGAAAACTTTGTTCCCGGGACCAGCATCGATGAATTATTAGGTCAGACTCAAGTACATTCACAGGCAGAATTACAAGGATCATTATTACAAACGCGCTGTCTCAAGCAATAATAGTCTAATCTCAGCTCCCGGCATCTTCTGCAGGAGCAATTTATTTAATTCGACCGTGCAATATCCTCTGTAGTTATCTTGACTTCTTCATCTTGCTCTAGACAAGCAACGAAACTAATATGTAGTTCACAATCATATCCATAATTCAAATTATTATGCCAATAAAATTCCTGGCATCTTTCACGATAATAAGGTTGATCAGGGCCTTACAATAAGATGGCTGCAATGTACCGCTAGATACAATAAACAAAGGTAGAACGTAGCGCTATCTACCGCACTTACAAAAAATCTTTAACTACTACCAAACTTCACATCGCTTAGCAGGTGTCATTGGAGAATGTCCTTCTGGACAATTGAATGCTGAAGGAAAATTGACAGCATTTGAAATCATTCCATTCACGCGAAATTTCGGCGGTGAGTGAGGGTTCTGATTGATAAATTGTTTGAAAAACTCATCAGTAGCTTTTGCACAAAATGCTTGGCTAAAAGTAAGATAGAATTTTTGGTTACACGTAAATCCAAAACCCTGATCGTTTTTATTTGATGGTAAAACCATTTTTAATGCGGCAAATGCAATCTTAATACCTCCCGCATCAGCAATGTTTTCTGTCATTGTTAATTTACCATTAACATATAAACCTGGAAGCACTTCATATTTACTATATTGATCTGATAAGCACTGAATTTTTGCTAAGTATTTTTCTTCTGTTGTCTTGGACCACCAATCATTCAAAGCTCCATATCCATCAAATCTTCTTCCAGATGAATCAAAACCATGTGTCAGTTCATGAGCCATAATCATTCCGATTCCACCATAATTTTCTTCTACTGTCGCATTTTCCGAAAAATAGGGAGGCTGCAGAACTCCAGCCAAAATTTCAATACTATTAGTGGTCGGTATATAACTCGCATCAATTGTTTGCGGAGTTTTTAAATATTCATTTGAGTTTGTTTTATGACCGATCTTTCCTAGTTCCCATTTTTTGTTAAATTCAGATGTATTTATCACATTATTTAAAAAGGACGATTTATTGATAATCAACTCATCATAAGAACGCCACTGATCTGGATAGCCAATTCGAACTTTCATCAGATGTAATTTTTTTAGAGCAGCTTGTTTTGTCTTTTCATCAAGCCAATCTGACTTTTTCAAATCAGACTCAAATGCTTTCATGATATTTTTCATCATAGATAACGCAATTTTTTTTGCATTAGGATTAAAATATTTTTGCACATAAGCATGTCCTAAAGCATCACCCATCGAGTCATTAATAACTTGTTCGCATCGTTGCGCACGTGACGCAATAATTTGTTGGCCTTTTAAATATTTTTGTTCAAATTCAAAATAAGTATTGGCATATTGATTGCTTAAATAAGGAGCCATGGTTTGTAATAAACGCCATTTTAAATATATCTTTAACTCGGACAATGATGATTGACTAATGATGTTATTCATAGCGATTATAAATTTAGGTTCTGTAACATTAAGTGTAGAAGGAGCGGTTATAGAAAGTGCATGAAAGTAGTTAGTCCAATTAAAATTTTTATAGAGTGCTTGAAATTGTGCTAAAGTCACAGGGTGATATAATTTTGCAATTTCGTGAAGCTCCTGTGGTGGCAACGATGCTTTAGCAAGCTCAGTTTCGATGGAGAGCACTATTTTCATATTTGCTGTTGCATCACTCCTCGAATATCCCGCCAACCTAAATAATTGCTCACCGTAATCTTGATATTTTTTGAGAGTTGCATAGGTAGAAGGATCATTACCTGTATAATAAGTTCCATTTGGTAACCCAATACCGCCTTGAGATACTTCACCTATTTGCATAGTGGGATGCAATAAATCGGCGGTAGAATTAAAATTAAATAAGACATTCACATGCTTTAATTGTAATTTCGCAACTACTGATGGGACATCACTCAGGTTATGAATTTCATCTATAGTTTTTAATTGTTCAATTATAGCCGCTTTTGATGTTTTCTCAATAGATGCTTCATCTATACAACTGGCGTAGAAATCCCCCATCTTTTTTGCATATGGAACAGAAGAAACAAAATTTCCTTTTGAATAAGCCTGTAAAATAACTTGCAGCTCGTTGCTTATTTTATCAGGCAAAACTGAAATAAAACCACGATCCCAAATGGGCCGGCTTGGTGGTAATTTTGTATTTTTAATCCAGTTGCCACATGCAAATTGATAAAAATCGTTACAGGGTGATATTGTGTGGTCAATTGCATTTGGATCAATGAGAGAATCTGTAGATATCTGAGCATAAGCAATTGTACCACTAGATATGATAATCAGGTTTATTAATAATTTGATGAAATGCTTCACAATGACCCCTAAACACTCTTTCTTTTGAGTATGTCGGTATCATATATCAATGCCACTACTCACTCAACGTCTTCTACATTTTAAATACTATATTAATAGTCAATAGATTTTAACTAAGCTCTCCATCTTTGTTTGCAATATCCTAATGATTGACAATGAACCGCTCAAGTCTAAATACTTAATTCATAGTTGTTAGATGCAACTCGCAATTTTTCCGTTCATACCGACAAAAAGTGATTAATATTTTTGTGCTATATAGAAATCACAAAATGACTTCAAATCGAATTTGTAGCCCATTTCACTGCATTCGTCCTTCCTAGCAAATAGATTACAAATTTAGTCCTAATATACAAGACTAAAATTTTCTCTTAATATCTCCATACTTTTCATTAAAAAAAAGTACTGATATTAAATACTAGGATATAGCGCCTCTCAAAGCAAAATTACATGAAATTATGAAACTATCGATTCAGAGTGAGAGCAGATTAACTTGTTATATTCGTTACCTCTATAAAAGTTTATTTTTTTTCGAAGAAAAACAACCTAAAACTCCTCATAGCGATTCAAGTGTCATAGCAGAAATAGCAAAAACTCAAGCCACTGCGGATTTAAAAAATAAGGTGACGGAATATTTAGCATCAACAATCTCAACATCATATCTGAGATAACTGATATTAATTATTCGCTACATTTCTTATATAATAAGGATTTATTCAGTGTTTTCTTTATAGTTCAAAAAAATTTTTATCTCATCTTAACAAATCTTGCAGTGACAATGATATCGATGCTTGATAACATCAACTTTACACTGATTACTACGTACTCATCGAAAATTCTATTGAATATAGTCTGGAATTTTGTGCTAATACCAGAATAATCCCATGAAATCATCCAGATCACATTTATGATGTATTATTATGGAAATTAGTTGCGTTAATAATTGCCTGTTTCTAAGTAGGCAAATCATTTACAAGAAATACCATAAAAATGTAACATCTGGTAATTTTCTTTCTTTAAAATCGAAAATAACGTCGGACGATAAGATAAATTGACAAAGGCATTAAGTTGTATATATTTGTAGGTTACCGAGTTTATTTAATATAATTAAAATCAACTGGACCAATACCGTGGAATTGTAAAATTGTCTCTTCACTACTTATAAAATAAATTGGATAGTTATCCGGAATAAAACAAAAACTCTTAGATGTCAAAATTTTCATTGAGTTTTTAATAAATTTATCACCTTTACCAATCAATATTTCACCCTCTATTACTGTTAAAAAAATTTGAGCATTCAAAATAAAAGGCTTAATTTCAAAATTTTTTGGGAGTTTAAATCTAAAAACGTAATTTTCAACTTTAGCTGGATTTCCATACAAAATAATATCTCTTGCGCCTTTGTTTAAGACATGAGGGCTGCCCCAGTTCACCATTTCATCAGGAGTTAATAAAATAAGCTCATTGTCAGACATGTTAATTCCTTTTAGGTTGATTTGTTATATATCTATTTGAATTCCAGCCCCCAATCCCTGCATCCACATTCCCGTATTATTAAAACTTACTTTTGGCGCTATGACTCCAGATAACACCCCTGTTCCTCCTACAAATGAATTCTGCGTTAAATTAATATTTCGATCTATTTCTTTTCCAGGGCGAATAATTTTATTAATATATAAACAATTGTAAGTAATAAAAGGAATTATATTTTTTGATAATTGATACCCTAGTTTTAGTTTTATTTCAGGCATAATAGCAAATTGATTACGTTGAAAATGTCCTATGTTACTAGGTTCAGTAAAAATACCAATTGGTTGAAGCAAGGTTCTATGATTAATGTTTGTTTGCCCGCTTATTCTTAATTTTTGATAATTATTGCCTAGAGCTAGAGTTGCATTAATGTCAAATATAAATTTGTTAAAAACTAAATTATTTCGTGCCCCTATTTGCAAACCATAAAAATTATTTCTTGTTGAAAAATCATCATTTACATTTAAAACTGAATTCATAGGTAAAGTTGTAATACCAATAACGGCATCATTTAAATTTAAATTTTCACTTATGCTAATGTAACGAATACCTACTAGAAATATAAATGGAAAATTTACTTGGTTACATAAATGATACAATGTATTCAAATCAATGCCCCATGTTTTAAATGTATCAGATATTAAAACAGTATTAGGATGATGAAATACTAAAACATCTTCGGATGGTAAAGCTGAGATAGGCGTTGGTTGCGTTGAAAAGAATGGAATATTAATTACAGGTATTCTTCCATTGACAGATGAAGCAGTAAACGTATTCTTTGTTTGTGGAAATCCAAAACCACTTCCTTCTACACCATATTGTTTATTTTCATCAATCCATCCACCAATAGTAACTCGCCCACCATTCAAACCATTAAAAATGAATGCATTCTTATGCGCACCGGAGCCAAAAATAATTTCTGTTCCTGCTTCATTTATAAGACCAAGTGCAGCAGGATTTCCATTTTGAGTCACCAGTGGAACTTTAATTTGTGAATCTTGTACCCACCAATATAAATATTCTGCACTACCCCAAGTGCGAGGATTTACTGAATATGAAGCACAGCTGAAATCACAAATGAACAGAGATAACAATAAAGAAATACAGGCTATTATTAATCGTTTCATTACTATTCCTTTAGTTGCTAGAATTAACTTAAATACTTAGCTATTAAAAAGGAGAATACCTTTTTTTAACAATATTTTAAATTAATTTTTAAATCCAAAAAATCTAAAAGAATATTTGGTAAACGATTTTTTCTTAAACATAATAACAAGTAATCTAGTATTATCGCAATGTAAAACGATTGAGTCATATGATGACCAAGCGCTCACTTATCGTGATAATGAAAATGTTGCATTTAATAACATAAATGATAAATATTTCTACAGCAGCACTTTCAAAATGTTATAAACTAGATCTTTTAATTATTGAATATTCACTTTTTTGGAAGATTCACTTGCACATTCTTTTTGATCTTTAATTTCGGAAATTTCTGATAACGATTCTTTAATATCAGATTTCTTAGAAAAAATGGAATTAGCTTTTAAAGTAGCATAAAGCTGTTGTGCGGTAGGAATTTCCCAACCTGAGTCAGGGCCGGTTTTACCTTTTAAACGCCAATATTCATTCCAAAGTGATCTATCAATGACAGTTGAACTTTCTTCCTCTTGAAGAATTATTGGGGATGTATCAGTTACGTCAACTTCAGGTTTCTTGTAGCCTAGATTATCTAGAATTTCATCAACATTTTTCCAATCTGGCCAGCATTCTTTTAATTTACGCAATGAAGCAAGATTACACTCAGTTATTTCTATTTCATCTAATTCACCTAAATGAGGACATATTGATGCGCTTATTAAGCCCCTTTGTCGAAATGCTAATAATGTAAGAATAGGATCGTAATAAGCATCGCTTATGCAATTTATTGCATTGTGTTTTATGTTGAATTTACTTCCTGGATATTTTGAATTGAAAAGATTACAAACTTCAGTTAATTCTTCAACATTACGAAATTTTGTCAGTTTATCATCATCCGATTTTTCCTTTTGTTCTAAAGGACTGCTTACACTTGAAAACATAATCACCTCTTTTACCGGAGACCATAGACTGAGGTTAGCGTATGCATTCTTATATATTTTAGCTGAGCCAGCTATTTCTTCGATATCATTCCATGCTAAAGTCTCTTTAAAATATTTCATGGTTGATTCCTGCAAGGCATGTTCAAATTTTTTTTCTAAACATTCTATTTCTCCCATTGTTTTGCTAATTTCTACAACTTGGATGAATATGTTTTATATTTGTACTAACGCAACCAATCAAATTTGTCGTTTTACGTAGAATTCAGAAACCACTTTCTTTATCTAGAACTTGAATAAATAAGAGGATCATTATGAAATACATTCGTAATTAATATGACGTGGATTTTAATACTACAAGCATTGCATACACTTCATCTTCAGCAACAGGATAAACGCTTTTCGAATGTACCTTAAAAATGTAACTAGTTAGTATGAAAGAAAGAATATATAATGCTATTTATGTGGATATCTGAAGATTAAATATGAATATCAAATTTCTTCTAAAATTATTGATTACCGCAATAATCGCTTTAACATTAGTTTCTTGCAAACCTGCAACCCAAAAAAATCCAGCCCCTCTTTTTGATAATATTGGCAATTTTCATCATCCAATTACGACCAAATCTCCATTGGCGCAACGCTACTTTGATCAAGGGTTAACACTGCTATATAGTTTTGAATATGGTGAAGCCGTTCGTTCTTTTGCCGCATCGACTCAAGTCGATCCTAGTTGTGCTATGTGTTATTGGGGATTAGCGCTTTCTTTAGGCTCAAAAACAAATACGCCCTTAAATGGCCACGAATTAAAAGATGCAAAAAATGCGATAGAAAAAGCATTAAAATATGTTGATAAAAGTAATTTATCTGAACGTTTGTACATATCCGCATTAGCAACGCGTTACCAACATATTTCACCGCAAAAGTTAAATGAAATGTCAGGCTTGTGTGGTCTCAGTTCCCTGAATCCAGAAAATGCCACAAATTATTTAAATGCGATGAAGAACTTATTACCACTTTTACCAAATGATCCAGACGTTAAAAGTCTTTATATCGCTGCTTTTATTGATTCTGTGCAATGGATGTTTTGGAAACAAGATGGCAATCCTTATCCTCAAACACTCAAAGCCATTGCTATACTAGAAAATGCAATTAAAGAAAATGTTAATCATCCCGGTGCAAATCATTTTTATATTCATATCATAGAAGGTTCTCGACAAAAAGCAAAAGCTTTACCCAGCGCTATCAAACTCGGTCAACTTGTTCCAGTCTCAGAACATATGGAACACATGCCGTGTCACACTTATTATTCATTAGGAAATTATCATCAAGCAGTCATTGTCAATCAAAATGCTATTAAACGATTTAATGATTATGCTAAAACCTGTAAAACACAAGGATTTGAACCAGAACCACAATTTCTTTTCTATCATGATTATGATTTTTTAATCTCTGCAGCGAGCATGGAAGGAAATAAATCCTTATCACTTAACACAGCAAAAAAATTAAATGAACTGATTACGCCATGGCTTAAATCATCGCCTTTTTTACAAAAAATGCAAACACCCTACATTCTTATGCTAGCTCGATTTGGGTCTTGGAATGAAATTTTAAATTTATCTTCCCCACCTGCTGAGACGCAATATGTTTTAGCCATTTGGCATTATGCAAGAGCACTTGCAAAAATTGAATTGAATAAAATTAATGATGCGAAAATAGAACTTGCACAACTAAAAGAAATTATCAAACAAGGTCCTATCGATAAAAATCTTGGAAATTATGGCTATACACTTTTAAATATTGCAGATCATATTCTCGAAGGGTTACTTGCAGAAAAATCTAAAAATAAATCGGCCATGGTGAAAAATTTTAATGCGGCAATTTCTTTACAAGATACATTATATTATTCTGATCCACCTGGCTGGTATTTCCCTGTTCGTGAATTACTTGGTGCATCCTTTTTACGCATGGGATTTCCAAATGAAGCCAAACAGATCTTTCATCAAGATTTGGAAAAAAATACCAATAACCCTTGGTCGCTTTATGGATTAGAGTTAAGTGAGCGCGCACTAAAAAATAATGCAAAAGCAAGCCAGATTGAACAACAATTTAAAAATGCATGGCAATATTCGGATATAGAAAAACCCATTTATCCATAACATAGATAGCATAATGGAACACAAAAAATTTAGAATAAGCCATCCATCAACGTATCAACGCTACTCTAGGTTGGTCACCATTCATTGTTTTCTCGCCTAAATTATTTTTAAATGATTTAAGAAAATCGTCCCAACCAACATTTGGATATTGTGCATGTTTGTGCATAATTAATTTAGTTATACCATCAGTATTTCGATTCTTTTGAGCTTTTTTACTTAAAAGAATCGATAAAACATGATTATCCCAATTGATAGCGAAATATAATGCGGGACAGACATCAATTTTTAAATCTCTAGGTTTCTTACTTAAATGCTCTACTTTTTCTAACTCACCTAATAAAGCTTTTGCCAAAATTAAAGCGGATTTATATTCTGTTTTTCCTTCGTTAAGATTATGCTTTTGATCAGAAGAATTTATTTTCGAATTAGACTGTAACTTGGTAAACATAGCTAATTGATGGAGTGTATTTTTAGGATGATTTTCTGAAACACTTTGAAAATATTGTGTTGCTTGTTCTACGAAATCACTTAAGCTTTCTTTCATTCTGTCTAAACTTTCCATATTATGAGGCATTAAATAAATAGCTTTTAAAATATCTTTAAAATGATTGAGTTGATGCTCATTTTGTTGGAGCATTTCTTTTTGCAAACACTTTTTATAATCGTAAACTGTCCTGGCAATAAAATCATTTAAATCTAATTTTTCCCTTACAAGTCGAATTTGATTTTCAAGAATCCATTTGTGTTGCTCAGTTCTTTCATTTTTCTGGGTTATTCTGCTGAAAGAACCTTTGGCTAATTTTAATTCATAATAAGATCGTTTCAATTCTGAAATCACATGCACTGATAGCAACAATTTATTCAAATTAGAAATCGTAGATTTTAAGTACGCTATTTTATTTTCTGATTGAATAGACTTAAAACTCAACAATTTAGCTAATGATTCTTTTAATTTCAAAATCGCGATTTCATCTTTCGAGTTATCGATTCTTATTCTAAGATATGGATCTTCAGAGTTGGCAGGAATTTTTAAATTACTGAGTTTGGTTATTAATTCATTTATTACAAAAGAAGGATATTTCTGATTCTTATAAATAATGCGTAAGCTTTCTAATTCAATTTCTAAAGATTTTACGTCTTTATATATTTTTTCATTATTTCTTTCTTCTTTTAATTCAGTTTGAATTAATCGGTTTATTGTCATATATATTACCTACTTATTGTTTGTTTTTTGTGATAAAGGTCTTAGCTGAATAAAGTCAGCTTAGACCCCTCACTTCAAATTTTAGATAATATACAGATTCACGGCATTACATTGCAACTAAACACTCAACAGAAATTGATTTATCGCCTCATCAAATCAATCAATCTTGGACCCGGATCCTCTATAGTTGATTTATAAATTGCATTGCCTGCTTTTTCACCAACATAAGCACCCGCTTCGTGCAATCCTGACAAAACTGCCGGGGCGGATGCAATACAAGTCCCTGCCATAGGCGTTTCCATGCAGGCTCCCAAAGCCAATTCGCCGGCTCCCACCAAAGCATTAGCTCCTACTACTTTTCCAGTTTGTTTGAATGTTTCGTGAACTTTATCATTGGATTGCTTAATTGCTTGAGTTGCATCTGCTATATCCATTGTAGGACCGAGACGACTAACAATTTTACATGCTGCCGCACCTGCTTTATAAGTTGCAGTAGACACTTCTTCTTTAACGCCATCTAACATATTCAATACCTTGGCATAAGTACTTTTTGGTTGTGCTTTTGCTTCCATTTCTTTTCCCATTTCTTTTGCATAATAAGAAATGCCTTCTTTAGAAACCGATTTTAAAGTTGCTAATTCTTCATCACCTTGATCTTCTGTGTCGCGTTTCTTCGCTTTCTGAGATGACTGACTTTCATCAATCAGTTCCGGCATATCATCAAATTCATCTGAAGATTGCTGACTGTCAGAAGCTTCGTCAATCAATTCCGGCATGTCATTTTCATTATCAGATGAAGCAATTAATTCTGGCTTATCATCAAATTGAGATTTTGTTGCAGATCTTAAACTATCTAATCCATCAATTGCGGTGTCTTTGCTTTTGAATATATCTGCTGCGATATGGGTAGCTGTTTCTTTTATTGCATCATGCAACCAAGTTGTGTTTTCAGACAATTGTTCCATTCCTTTTGCATTAAATACTGGGATTTTGAACTTAAAATTCATGTCTTCATTTTTTAATACTTTCAAACCGTCTAATGTATGAATCGCTTCATAATTATGTTTTTGAAATGACCCTTGAAGCGGAGTTGAAATGGCATTGATTAACTTATCAGGCTTCTGAGTTGATTTGTCATCCGATCCAAATAAATCTTGCCATGAACCTGTCATGCTAAACGATTGGCTCTTTGAATAATCTTTTACTGTTTCAAAGACCAATGAATGCGGTTGGAAACCTGTAATCCGCGATCCTTTTAGATAAGCATCCTCCACCTCGAATTCAGAACCGTCTTGCGTATATATACCACCTTCATTTGTTATGGCAGATTTATAAGAAGACTCTGACACAGAGAACATATTTTTTGATAAGGATACGCCTACACTTTTTCCTGAAGCACGATCTTGTTCGGTAATGGATGTTACTTTTTCAACTTTTCCTTTTAACTTCACAGCATGTATGGAACCATTTTTTTGTTCTAAAGTGTCTGCATTAAGCGTTAATGTCCCACCCACTTCAATGTCCTGGGCGACATGCGTAGTTGATTTTGATTTGGATTGACCATAACTCGCACCCACATCCCAACTTTCAGGAGTCAAACTGAGCGAAAGACTTTCACTTTTTGTGGATGTTGAACTTTTTAAAGTAGCCCCTTCTTGAATAATATGTTTTGCTTCAATATTAGCATCCCCGGGCACTTTGATCGGAAATCCATTACTTAATGTCAATGTATCATCGGCTTTCATGTCTAACGAACCTCGATAGATTCCGCCTGCACCGACCGTTTGATAATGTGTTTCCGATTTCGTATTAGTAAGAGAAAGATTCAAACTCATTGCGGAAGAAGCTAATGATTTCCCAGCAACATCCGGAGAACGCATTGAGGTCATAGCCATGTTGGCTGCATTAGTCGCATCAATTGCAGTCGTTAAAGCATTAAAAGATGCACTAAGTGGATCTTTTGAATGCGATAAACTGTTATAATCGTCACCTAAAGGCAAAAACCCTAATCCACTTCTTATTAATGAATCACCCCATGAAACACCCAAGGAACGAGATTCAGTTAATATAGTATGATCGAGGATAGGCCGAGACAATTTGATATTCTTTCCTTTAATTTGTAATTCGCCAGGACCAATAGCTAAAAATGAGTCACCATCAACATCACCTTCTGTCGCAATGATTTTACTATTTCCCAAATCTTGCATTAATGTAGGGACAGCTGATTGATGAATTTCATCTGTACTATGATGAATTAATCCAAATAAATGATCTTTTGATTTATAATGACTTGTTTCATCGATTAAACCATACAATTTTACCCCCTTTGCGCCAAATAAATCTGTCCCATCTTTAGCTGTAAAATTGGTAACACATGAATAAATTTCACCATTTTCACTGATAGCAAAATTATGACCTTCAGTGGAAGCGAATATGGACTTTTGAATTTGTGTTTGTGTAGTGATTTCCGTTGATGAACTTCCATACCAAGTATGATGGTGTTTTTTATCAGCAATATAGGTATGCCAGCGCGCATCAAATATTAAGCCCTTTTCGCCAATAGCGACATTGTCACCAATGCTCATCATAATGGAAGCATCATTGATGATCATATTGCCTGCCTGTTGAAATAAACCTACGCCATCATGACCTTCGCCTGTTCCACCTAATGTTTGTGCTGGGGTCCATTGCATTAAGCTATCATAGCGGCCTGGAATAACCTTTTGCTCACATTCATCGATAATAGATCCTTGATCAGCAATCTTTTGTAAATAAGAATCGGCTTTTTCAATACCAGCTGTATTGATGATATCGCCTATTTCTGTATGTATTAAAACATCCTTGCCCTCTACTTTACCTTCAGTCAAATGATATTGATCTTTCGCATCAATTATTAAAGTCTTATCGGCATGCACTTCAGATCGAGTAATAGCAACACTTTTTTCTTCTGATTTTATGATTGTGTCACCACCTGATTTGATTGTTGCAGCAATACTTTGCGGTTTTTTATTGTGCCTACGCTGTCTTTTTGTTAGTGGTTTTTCCTGCTCACTTTTTGTTTCCACTATTCCTTTTTTATCAAGAATTTTTACATCTTGCTGTCCAAGAATGATATTGTCTTTTTTGGCAGCAACATCAGCACCTTGCAACACAACTTCCCCATGTTCACTAATTATAGTATTGGTACCAGTTTCCGCGTGTATTTGCGGTTTTTCTGTTATGACAACATCTTGCTTAACTTCTGGTACGACAATGTGTTTCTTTACTCCAACTAAAGAAGAAAAAGGAATTCGAAGATGAGGCGTATGTTGCACAGGCGTATTTTTCACAACCTCATGAGATTTTGGAATAGCTTCTACCCCTTTGTCACCACTGATAAAATTATCATGTTTGCTATCAACAGTAGAATTAATAAAAACTTTGCCTTGCTCAGACTTCAGTGTGGTATCAACACCAGAATGGATCTCAGAATCAACATGCAAATCACCACTCGTTGCTTTAAATTCGACATTTTTTTGAGAAGTCACATCCGCTTTAATATCTACTTTAGGTGCGACAACAGATATAGAGGAAGCTTTTTGAATAGCCTGATCAATTTTCACGTCTTGTTTTGTTTCAATATACAGCGAATCATCTGCGTGTATTCTTTGATTTAGTAAGATATCTTGCGCACTTATTCCATCAATTTTTAAAGCAACTGCCGCTGCACTCACCTGACCATCTATTTTACCTTCTTTTCCCACTAACGATATTGATTCACCTTGCAACTTGCTTTGCTTTTCTAAATTTAATTGGTCAGCTTGGGTATAAATTAAATTTGCTTTGATTTCACCACTTTCCGTCAGTTGTCCCGCACGCGTAAATGCAGCATCAGCGATTACTGTGCCGGTACGTTTTAATTCAGATGCATCAACCGAAATTGTCTTTGCGATTTGCAGACCTGATTCTTGCGCTTTGTAAAATGTTTCTGTCGATGCAAATCCAAGTTTGGCATCCGATACACCCGCATGAAAACCAGAACGTTGAATTTGCGTTGCATTGATACTTGCACTAGCAACATGAGCAGAGAATAATGACTCGTCGAATGATTGTGGTGCAACAAGAACAAAAGCATCTGCAGCAGCTGAAGCAATTTCATGTGTCCCCATAGGACGAACTTCTAAAGGACCCATACCATTATGCATCATACCTTCGACTTGAGATTTAGCAAACATCGCTTGATTGGCGACTTGTGCCGTGAAAGATAACAATTCAATTATGTTATAAAACTCGATGGAATCTTTGTTTTGATACAATTCTTGGCATCGTTTCGCAAATTCTCGAACATTGCAAATAAACATGTACGTGCTATACAACATATTGACAATAGAGCCAGCACCCGGAACAATTTGCTTCAATATAAATTGGAGAAACGTTACGAAATTATTTAAATTGATTTTTGCAGTTACGCTATCAAAGATCGATTTAAAATCGCCTTTTTGAATATTACTCATCAACCCATTTAAATCTTTCAGTAATTCTGATAAATTCGGAATATCAGCTCCCAACTGATCTAAATCAATAATATTTTTATTGTATTGGTTTATTCGTTGAATAACACCGAGCAAATTCACTCGAATTAAACTATTTGTATTAATATTTCGAGTTTTAATCTGTGCGGCAAAATTTAAAATACCTGATGCTACGATAGATAAATCATCGGCCTGCATTGATGGTCGTGTTAAAAAATCATCGATTGAACGAGGTAATGTAGCAAGTTCAGAAAGACTTGATATACCATTTACAAATAATTTATTCAGTTTTACTACACCTTGTTTGCCATATTTTATTTCTCCCGCATTCCAAATGCTGTCTCCCTTAATGATTGTTTGATTAATAATACCTGGTGCATGACCTTCTTTTGATGTTTCTTCTAGAATTTGTTCTTTAATGGTTGCTAACCTATCTAAGGTAAACGGTTTTGGTGCAGGAATCGTAGCAAACTCGATATCACGAACAATTTTACCGTTTGGTGTGATGACTGTATATGCAACATGTTTATTTATTTCTCTTAAATACAATTTATTCTGTTCTGGTTTTGTATCGTCAGACATTAAACAGAGCTCATATTCAAGACCTATTTTGGCATGTTTAGTATTTGTTAATTCTTTTGTCTTAATT
>JANWKO010000099.1 GCA_025451335.1 Gammaproteobacteria bacterium | reverse complement strand
ATGCGACTAAATCTGCTTGAAAAGCGGCTGAATTATATTGGGCAGTAGAAACAACTAAGTTTAAAACATCTGTCCCTGTGCCGTCATCATAAAACGATCGTGCTGCAGTTGTGCTACCGTTATAAGCAGCAGCATGTAATGCTGCTTGATAAGTTAGTGTATTATTGCCATTTCCATCAATGAGAGCATCTTCACCTATACCAGCATTGATAATATCATTACCATTACCAACTTTAATAACGTCATTCCCACCACCCACAGTGACGGTTGAATTACCATTGCCAATATCTATAACATCATTGCCATTACCTGCAACAACAGTATCGTTACCATTACCTAGTGTAATAGAGTCAGTGCCATTTCCAACTGTAACAGTATCATTCCCATTCCCTGCAGTAACCGTATCATTACCACTTCCTGCTGTGATGACGTCATTACCATTACCAGCAACGATGGTATCATTTCCATTGCCTACTGTGATGGTATCATTACCATTGCCTACAGTAATAGTATCTGCACCATTACCCGCGGTTATCGTATAGGTTTGATTCCCAACTGTTATGGTGTAATTGCCATTGCCATCTGTTATTACGTTAGCCATTATTTAGCCCTCTTCTTCTCCTAAATGGGACATAAACAATTTTAAAAATGACTAGGACTCTTCCATACCGCATTCTTTCTACTCCTTTTCAACTTCAACTCTGAATGGCGTATACATCCTTGATCCATGACGACTCATTTTGCTTCCTTTTCATTGATTAAAATTAACTAGCTTTATTTAAGTAAAGCACATATTTGATCAATTTCAAGTAAAACTGGATTTTTTTTGCGCTGCAATATCTCTTTGATTACAAAGAAAAAATCTAAAAATTTCTGCAGAATTCTGCCTAATAAATAACCAAATTTTTTAACTTATAAGATGCACTTTGCCGTGTTTAACCCAAGTTATAACCCAAGTGTTGACTCATTCTTCGCGTTATAGTGATTGAAGTGTCAGAATTGGCTAATGCGAACCCGCGGCAAGCCGCGGGAATTAGGTCATAAAATCAATTAGTTACCTTGCTTAGAAGCCTTTTGCTGCATTTGTTGGGCATAAATGGAATCAAAATTGATGGGATTTAAATAGAATTGCGGCAAAGTAGCACGGCTAGTTAAATCAGTAACCGCTTCTCGCGCATAGGGAAATAAGATTTTTAGGCATTCGCTGCCAAGAATCAGATCCATTTGTTCTTTGGTAAAATTTTGAATGATAAAAATACCTGCTTGCTTAATATTGATGGTAAAAACGGTTTTATCATTCATTTTCGCTTCTATCGTAATAGTTAGCTCAACTTCATGCATATTATCGGGAAGAGCCGCCGTATTGGATTGAATATTCACATTAACCTGGGGTTTCCAATCTTTACCAAAAACATCAGATACTTGAGGTGCATCAAACGTCACACCTTTAGTAAAAATTCGCTGAATCATAAAAGTACGTTGTTCAGTTGTAGCTGCACCTGGATCCATTCCCTGCATGTCAACTTGTGCTGTAGATCCCATAGGATCAGTCCTTTCCTCGGTTCGCGGCATAGTTGTATCACGCGATTGTTGCATTGGACCATTTGGTTTTTTGGGGTTTTTCTTACTCTTCATATATTGCTCCTTTTTGTTAACTTCTCCCATAGGTTTCATATTAATCTATCACAAAACTTATCGTTACCGCTCCCGAAGTGCTTCCTCTTTTGCCTTAACAAGTGGCTTCAAAATATAATGCAAAATAGTTTTCTTACCTGTAATAATTTTAACATTGGCATCCATTCCTGGCAAAATAGGTAATTTACGCTCTTTAGTTCCTAAATAATTATGTTCAGTTCGTATATTAACTAAATAAAAACTTTCTGAACCACTTCTTTCTTCACCTGGCTTCGTTTCTTGAATAGCATCCGGACTAACATATTCTACTTTGCCAGATAACGTTCCATAAATAGTATAATCATAAGCAGTCATTTGCATTAACGCAGGTTGACCGATATGCACGAATGCAATATCAGAGGGTTTGACATGTGCTTGAATCAGTAATTTGTCTTCTACAGGTACGACTTCCATAATCGTCATAAATGGACTGACTGCTTCCAATTCAGAAGTCACATTTATCTTTTTTACCACACCGTTTACAGGAGAACGCAAAACCGTTCTATTTATTTTATCCTGCAATCCTTTGAGTTGTTCATCTAAACTGCCCAAGTCTGCGGTCGCTTGAACCAGAGCAGATCGCGCATCTTCCCAATGCTTATTTTTTAATTCTAATATTTTTTCTTTAGCATCACTGACGAATCGCTGTTCGCGAAAATAATCTACTTTTGGAACGATACCTTCTTTGAAAGCTTTTTCATAAGTCATCATTTCATTTCGCGCGACCACATAATTTTCCTCTAAATTTTTTATTTGATCTTTATAAGCTTGTTCTCTGGTATTAAATAAATCTGTTTCATTTTGAGCAATTTGAGGATATTGTGATACTTCTTTAGGAAAATCGATGTGATCACTGCCTTCGACTTCAGCATTTAAACGAGCAATTGCCGCTTCCAATGCAATTCTTTTTAAATAATTTTGTTCAAAGTCTGCTTTATATCGAGTATCGTCCAAAATAATTAAGGGTTGGTTTTGTTTTACCATATCACCTTCTTTCACTAAAATTGACTTCACAATTCCTCCATCTAAGCTTTGAATAAGTTTATCACGCGATGATGGAATCACTGTACCTGCTGCCGAAATAACGACATCAATTTGAGAAAATGCAGCCCAAATCAAACCTATAATAAAAAATAAAATCACCACATAAATAATTCCATTAGCAACAGGCGTGACTTTAGTTAATAATGAAGATTGCGTGTCATCAATAAATTCTTCATCTTCCACTGAATTCAATTCGTTTTTTGCTCTGCGAAAAAATTGTTTGATGGAAGCTATTTTTCGTTTTATGAATGACGTCATGTTCGATTCACCTGACTTGTTGTAGGAGGCGCTTGTAATTTTTGCAAAATTTCATCACGCGGACCATCAATCACAATTTTCCCATTCGCCATTACAATAATTCGCGTTACTAATCTTAATAATGGAACTCGATGTGTTACCAAAATAAAAGTTTTATTTTGTGTGAAAACAGCCAAACGTTGAATGAGTTCTTGCTCAGAACTATCATCCACTGCACTCGTTGGTTCATCTAATAATAAAATGGGTGCATTTGATATGAGTGCACGCGCAATCGCAATAGATTGTCTCTGACCACCTGACAAGCCTTCACCACGATCTCCCACTGTCCAATGATAACCATGTGGATGTTCTTTAATAAATCGTTCCGCCCCAGATATTTGTGCCGCTTGAATAACAGCGGCATCATCTGCTCCAGGTTTTCCCATTAAAATATTGTCACGCACTGTTCCTGCAAATAACATGGTTTCTTGCGGAACATAACCAACACTCCTTCTCACATCGATAGGATCTAATTGATTACTATCCACATTATCGATATACACGGCTCCTTTTTCCGGACGATACAAACCAAGTATCAGTTTTTGTATGGTTGATTTACCGGACCCTACTCGACCCAGAATGGCAATATGTTCTCCCGCTGCAACTTTAAAAGTTACATCGTCTAAAGCTTTCGCTTTTTGATGCGGATAACTAAACGATACATTTTTAAATTCAATTTCTCCACGAATTCCCGGCAATTGCAGAAACTGTTGCCTAGCTGAGCGTTCCGTTGGCAACGCCATTAGTTTGTTTAATCCTTCTAATGCATGCTTGGCTTGATCAAAGCGAGTCATCATACCCACTAATTGGCTGATAGGAGCCATAATACGACCGCCTAAGATGGAACAAGCAATTAAGCCACCCAGGGTCAATTCCGTATTAATAATTTCATATACACCGACAACGACAATTCCAACCGTGAGAATTTGTTGAATTAAAAGACTAATGTTTGACACCAATGAAGAAGTAAATCGAGCTTTTAATGAAATTCTTGCTCCTTCACCGACATGCTTTTCCCACTTACGTTGCATGAGCGCTTCCGCAACAAGACTTTTTATAATTTCTAAGCCGCTGACTGTTTCTATCAAAACTGCATGTCGTTGAGATGAATGCTTAACAACATCATCTATCATATGTTTTAATGGTCTATTCGCCCATAATGTAAGAATGGTCATAACTGGGATTAAAATCAAAGGAACAAGAACAATATAACCACCGATATAACCAATAAAAAATAAATATAAGATAATAAATGGAAAATCAATTAATGAAACTAACGTCGCTGAAGTAAAAAAATCCCTTAAGACTTCAAATTCGCGTAAATTACTTGCAAAATATCCGACGGATTCCGGTTTGTTTGCCAATTGCAAATTCAATACTTTTTCAAATAAATAATCTGCCATCAAAATATCGGATTTCTTACCAACCACATCTACCACATAAGCACGCAAGAATCGCAAAACAAAATCAAATATGTAAACAACGACAATACCTATTGATAAAACCCATAGCGTCACCATCACTCTATTCGTTACGACACGATCATAAACATTCATGATATAGAGCGGACCAAGTAGAGCAAAAATATTGATAAGCAAAGCCGCCAGCAATACTTTTACATAAGCATAACGATAATGTAATAATGTGCCCCAAAACCAAGAGGATGACGGCGCTTTTTCTTCGGTATCTGTAAAGCGATAAGTAGGCTGAATAAAAAGAGCATACCCTTCATATTGCTCTTCCAATTCATCTAACGTCTTAGTTGTGATTTCATTTCCCAATTCCGGAAAGGTTACGCCGATCGTTTTATCTTTATTAATGGCATTCAGAATGCACGCTTTGTCCCCTTTAAGTAATAAAACAGCAGGCAACACCAGAGGAGAAATATTTTTAAGACTTCTTTTTACTTGACGGGCTTTAAACCCCACGCGCTCAGCGGCACGAACAAACATTTGCGGAGTAAAAGATTCATTAACAATAGGTAAACCAGAGCGTAGCGCTGCTGAAGAATAAGGTCTCTTATAATATTGAGTTAGCAACACTAAGCACTCAAGCAAATAATCGAGTTGCTCATTCTCAATTTGACTTGCATTTTCTTCAGCCATAGATGGGTGCCTAATGGATGGATGTGCAGCAAGACCTTAATTTAATAATAGTCGATTCGGGTAAAATTTGCCAGTTAGTTCATCGGCTTAGATGATAGTTAATTCATTTTAACTGGCAATGGAATCAATTTGAGCATCTTAAGGCAACTGGGTTCGGAGGGTGAATTTTGTTCATTTGTCCTTGGTGGATAGGGGTCGTTCGATATAAACATCCATATTTTGACCTGCTAGAGCGCCAACCTGGCTATTATCGAAAGAGAAAATAACTTGCACAACACGAGTGTCGACCATTTCATTACCACCGCCTGTTAGCGATTTTTTTGGCTCTACAAGTGGCTCCTCTTTGACAAAATTCAGCGGAATAGAGGTTGAAGAATTATTTCTAAGCATTCCAACAACTTTTGTATCAGATGTGATATTAAACACATCGGTTTCATCGATTTCCGCCCTTACCCACATGTTCTTATCGATCTTTCCTAATATCATTAATGGATTTATCGTTGTGCTTTCTCCTGGATGAATATTAACTTGTAATACCTTGCCATTGATTGGTGATTTAATAGTAAGTTTATCCATTTTTGTTTCCATTAAATCCAGATTGGCTTTGGCTTCGTTGACTTCCCCTTGGGCAGAATGAATCATTCTGCGTGGAGTTCCGCTTTGTGCTTGCAAATCAGATAATTGCTTCTTCGCCGTATCCCATTTTATTTCTGCTAGTTTGACCAGCTCGTTTGCTTCCTTTGTATCCAATTTTAGTAAGGGATCGCCTTTATTTATCAATTGTCCTGAACTGACATAAACATGCGTTACGATGCCTGCCACTTCACTACTTATATCAATATATCCACCTGAAGGCTCT
>JANWKO010000098.1 GCA_025451335.1 Gammaproteobacteria bacterium | reverse complement strand
GAGTGATCCAAAGATAGCTGAAAAAATTCATTTTTGAATTTACGCAAATATTTTCCTTGCGCAATCAATTTTATAATGTTATTTACAATTTGATTTTTGTCTTTGAAATTGTCAGATTGATACATGTGGTAATACATTTCGAATAAAAGACAGTGATTTTTATTTACTTCCATTGTTTTTATAAATTTATTTAAAATGATTTCAGCATAATCCCCCTGCTCTCTTATTTTGTCTGAAAATAATATTTTAAATACATCTGAATCAATATAATCATTTGAAATAGCCGTAACTACTCCGAGTTCTACTATTTGTTTTGCCTCATCAAAAAGCGGATTAGTCTTATCAATAAAAAATAACTTATCCGGCACCAACTGTAATAAACTTGTCATTGTGAAACTTTTAGATTCGGAATGAACTTTCATTGTTTGAAGCTTCCATCGGTTTGATATCGCTGCCATCTTCAAATCAAGATATTCTTTGCGTTTTTCGCTGGCTTCAGGAAAATAGCTACAAGCTAAATCTTGAAATTTTGTATCAAACTTATAATTTTTATGTAATACAGTAAACAACTCACCTAAATCGATATTCAATGGCTTGGTCTTCATTAAATATTGTGAAAGTAGATTAAAAAAATCAGATTTGCCTGAATCAATTTTTATCCGGTCTTCATAAACCGATTTATAAGCCAACAAAATGGTCTCTTTTATAGCTGTCAATTGTGGCGCATCGAATCCTCCACCCAGAGTTGCTAAGAAAGAAAATAATTGACTAGCTCCTCTTTTAAGTATCGGCCAATTTGAAACTTTTATAGACTCTGTAATGCTTGATTTATAATATTCTATTATTTTAGATATCTTTTCTTCAGAAAGTTTTTCTTCTCTTTCATAAATCGATGCGACATCAAGCAACGCATCAAGATCACCGTGTTTATGGCATTTTAAAAGCAGTTCTACGGCAACACCTGCCTTATGACCCTCTACTCTTTTCGAAAGTTTTTTTAAAATATCTGGCACATCTAATTTGATTTCATTTGCAATTTCAATGGCTTTTTCTGCATTATCCATACCTGGAAGAGCTGCATAACAATTCAGAAGGGTTTGATTTATCAAGTCGATACGACGACTATCTGTTATGATTTCTTTTATCTGATTGAGCTGTGAAACGCAACGAGCAATGATAAGGAGTATGTCTTTAAAGTTTTCAAAAGGCATTTCATTAAAACCCCGCAATCTAATTAATTCATCAAAACATTTTTTAGAAATTGATACAAAACGAGCAAATTCATTCGTATATAGCTTACCAAGCAAAGCCAATAATTCGATTCGATTTGAAGGTGTTGCAACCTGGATATGATCAATTAAAGCTTTCATCAAATTGCTTTGGTCGCTATAAGACAAAACTTTATAATCAGAGAGAATCACGCGTTGGAAATACTTTATTACTGCATTTTGTTGTTTTTCATCAAAATCTTTTTTGATTAATAAAACATTCATCATACTCTGAATTACGTTAAATCGGGGATGTGCCGATTCTAATTCTTCTAAAAAGATAATTTTCAATTGCTCAGGCGGAGTATTGATTGCCTCTTTGGCCGGATCGATAGCAGACTTTATCCGATTCCGATAACAATGCAAGAGTGCTTGATCTACTAAACTTAAATATTCAGGTTCTCCTCCTAAACGATCTTTTATCTGATTAAGGTGAGCAATACGTTTTTCAGTAAAATGTTGAGCGATAGCCTTAAGAAAACCGGGAAAATCCTTAGTATCAATATGCGCAAAAAAATGCGTAAATTTCTCGTGCCACTTCAACATTGTATCAAAGATTATCTGAGCAATTTCCGAAACTTCTTCTGACATATCTAATTCATATTCATATAGAGTAACTAAATAACCTAATAAGTCTAGAGTACTGGAATTGGAATCTCCCTCTATTTTGGAATCTCTTTCTATTACTGCAAGATCAATTAAAGAATTCATCAATATTTTTCGATCAGTCAGATTTAAATTTGTATAATTCTTGAGGGAATGGTTTTGGTAATATTTTATCAATGCATTTTTTTGCTTTTCATCAAAACATTTTTTACTAAGAAAAACATTTATCATACTCACAATTACATTCAGCCGAGGAAGCTTCGATTCTAATTCAACCAAAAAGAGAATTTTTAACTGCTCTAGTGAGATTTCTACTATTTTTGACGCTGTCTTCTCAGGATGATCAGGAACCAAATCCAGATAACACTTCGCAAGCGCTCGTTCCACTGAATATAATCGCCCAGGTTCTGTAACGAATTTTTTTATCTCTTCAAGCTTTGCGATTAAATTTTTTGAGTAGTGTTTAGTGAATGTTAAATGTTTATCTTGGATCCAACCTAAAAGATCATCCATTTTATCACTTGAAACTTTATTGAAATAATCTGCTTTGACTAATTCTTCAAATAAAAGTTGATAACTTATCTCTTCTCTATTCGCTATTGTTAATTCCAAACGAAATTGATTGAATAATAAATCTAATAATTGCGTTCGATTTGACTCTTTCACTCTGTAAGATAAGCAAAGTAAAACGATTGACATATGGTCGTTGTCATAATTATCTAAAAAGTTGCAACTAATTTCTCGACTTAATAATGAAAGCAATTCTTTTTCTAATTGTTCATCATAAGCATCCATTGCTTTTAAAGCTTGTACGATATGTTTCACATCAATATATAGTGTTTTAGGATTACTAACCTCTTGCATAAATTGAGCTTTTAATAATTCTTTAGCTTTATCTTTATTTGATTTATAAATTTCGAGGATAATTTTTGTTATGACTTCTGCATTCTGGTCTCTGAAATCATAATAATTTTCATTGAACAAGGCGCTTAAACGGGCGATAGCATCGTTTACATGGAATTCTTTTATGGATTCAAACTTTAAATAATATTCAGCTATTAATAAATTAACAAGCCAAGTATTTTTTCCTGTGTTTTCTGCTTGATATTGCTTTAAGGCTGTGACTATTTTTAATGGAAACTTCAGATTTAAACTTTCGAATAGCTCAGGGTATTTATGGGTTATAGCTGCAATGCGTTGCTCGGTGGTTGCCTGTTTTTCTTTACTTACATAATATTTGTGATATCTGTAATATAGAGGGGAATTTATTTTTGACTTATGCATTTCCTCATTCAACACATAATCTGTTTTTTCTGTCGTATCGACTGTTGATTGGATAGCATGTCTAAGTAGATTGAGAGTGGATTCTAGACGAGCTTGTTCTTTGAATTCAGCAAAAGAACATGTTTTAAGATCGATAGATTGTTTGGCTTCAAATCGAGAGGTGTTCATATTTTTACCTTATTCTTTTTATATGGGTTTATTATAAGTAGAAAAATGATGACTGTCTGCTGAAAGATTTGGTTTGTATGGCTAGGGATGAGCACCAATTAAGGTAGCATTAGTGAAACTTTTATCAGTCTTGCTTGCATTCTAATTAAATATTTTAGTCATTGTTTCAGAAGGTGAAACGCAATACGAATCAGCTTTTTGAAAAGCCAGATCAAAAGTAGAAGTGTTAGCATTTGCTGTCATTTTAGAGTCAGAAGAAATCAAACAGTCTGTAAAGCTAATATTATTTTTTGCATAAAGGTTAAGAGCAGAAATAAGAATACTTTTTTGACCCACATTAACTCCATTTGCATGAATTAATTTTTCTAAAATAGGCGATATTTCATGCCTTTCAAACCCTTTGCTTTTTAATAACCAAGCTAACTCTAATATCATATAGGGTGATATATATAAATTTCCTGCTTTAGTATGTTGTTCCAAAAAAGCTTGTGCAATAGGGCTTTGTTTAGCGTCATCTTCTAAAATGGCTCTAGCTAGTATATTAGTATCGGGTGAAATCATTTACTTTTCCCTCGTTTTGTTGATTCATCTTCTTCTAATATCACATCCATGATATCTTTTTCTTCATTCGACTTTGATTTACGCTGCTTAATTTTTTTTCCGACACCGAATACTTCATGGATCGAATAATGAATGGGATGTAATTCTAAAGTACCATCAGGCAAGCATTCTAAAATGACTTTAGAACCAGCTTCTAATCCAGCTGCTACACGAAATTCTTTAGGGATAGCAATTTGACCTTTAGAGGAAATTACTACCATAGTTGGGGTGGGTATCGACATTGAGTCCTCCAAATCTTACAGTAAGAATTATAGTCTTACCATAAGAAAATGTCAATGTCATTTGCTAACATGTCATTTGCTAAACGATTCTTTTTTAACAAATTTCTTTATTCATCCTTATTAGGGGCTGTTGACAATTCGCTAGTCGAGACCAGCATCCTCGATTTTCGAGTAAATATTTTAATTCTTGGCAGCGCAGTTTACGTTGTTTGTAAATGAGCAGCGAAGCGCAGAAAATCGAGGCCAAATAATCGAGTATTTATGACCGACATAAGAATTGTCAACAGACCCTATATTCAATGATAGACAATTCATATCTTAAATGGATATAGATTTACAAATTTTGATTCGCTTTGATTAGTTTTGAAATCCACTTGACTAAATTCAATCAATAATTTTTTTACTTTGTCTGTCACTTCTGGAAATCCATTAAAAATCTGTTTGGCAATATTAAGTGTCGAATCCACAGATTCAATCAAATATTTCAATCGATTCAATGCATCACGATCATAAATTGCTTTCTGCTTCTCTGAATGGCTTTTTTCAGAATCATTGATAATATTGATAATACCGTTCAAAACACGCAATTGCATCTTTAATTTCGAATTAAAATCATGTGAGGAATTCCTTTATCTTCGACTTGTTTTTTAAAAAAATCTTGATAAACAAATTGGGGTAATTCAGTGACAGTTACAAGTTCAACAGATGGTGGAATATCCCGGGTACTGGCCATAGTCATCGCTCCCTTATTCTTATGTGAGCGCGATTATATTTTTATTTTATTTGAATATCCAGGATAGAATCTGACTTTTTTATGACCAATCTTATTAAGGCATCGGCTGCATGCATGCCGCAGAATCGTCGACCAAAGAAATATCGGATTTCGGTATTTTTGATGAAGCATCTGATAACGCAGCATCTGATGGCACAACTCGAAATATACTTTTTTTAACTGAACTCGATTCCTTATGCGTTTGTTGTTTATTTTGTGATTTTGTAAAATTCAATATCTCTCTGAGAACCTGTATATCAGCTCTAGGATTTGCTAAAAATTTAAAATCTTCATTATATTCAGAATCGGGCGCTGGTTTTCTAGTTGCAAAAATTTCCAGCGGACTTCCACTAGTTAAATGGGTTCCACTTAGAAAAGCTAAAGCTACAGCTTGTTCCTTACTCTGAATAATTCTATCGAAATCACTTTGCTCAATCTTTCCCATTAATTCACGATTAATTTCTCGAGCAAATTGCGGCAAAGTAGCTAATTTCTTAATATTTTCAGGATTATAAAGCAAATTAGCAAATTTCAATTTTACTAAAATGGCTGCAAGAGCAGTCATGTTCTGTTTTATTAATTCTTTATCATCAAAAGATAATTCACGAATAACATCTTTTGATTTATTTACATCAAATTGATGTTTATAGGTATCAAGTAATAATTTAAAAGCCGAAATGACGCAATCAAAACTTTCATAATACCCTTTTCTATCGGGCATCAATTGTTTTAATGCAGGCATGATAAGACGGATATAATCTGCATATTTCACCAAAGCTCTAAATTCCTTTTGTGTAAGACGAGGTCTGCTTAGAGGAGTTAACAAATCTATTGCTAAAATAATATTTTTAAGTTGCGTTTTATTTTTTGTTTTGAATCTTTTAAGATTTTTATTTCATTGTAAATTTGATGCCTTTAATTTTTTGCAAATTTGTTCATAGCAAGAAATGCGTTCTTCTTTAAGCTTTGCCGTCATAGCTTTAGCTAATCTTTGCAGAATCTGTTTAGAAACTGTAGTAAATACCCCCGCTCTTTGCAGTTGGTCATAAGGCGTGATAATGCCTCTCCCTGGGGTGGATTCCTGGGGCAGAATGAATGATTTAATAGATCTAAACATAAAACCTCTGTACTCAAAATGCAGCTTTTGGTAATGGATAAAACATTAACAAATAACCTTAAGAGAACATTAAAAGGGCTTTCTTGCTGTATAAAAATAACGAATTGATTATTTTCTGATCAATTCAAAACATTATTTTAACCCGTATATTTCATCATTAAGCGTAGTGAGAGTGAAAAAAGAGTAAATGAACAAGCGATGAAAAGCTGAGGCCAAAAAAATCAGACTCCCCTAACAATCATCACAAAACTCAGCCAAACTCGTAAATTGCTGACGTGTTTTATGAAAAGTTAAATTGTTTTTGGCTTTTGACATGATGTATAAAACGATAATTAAAAAAACTAGATTTATGCCAATTATTAATAATAACGACCAAAGCGGATTCCACTGTAATGAAGAAAGATAGACAAAAAGCATCGCAAGCACGCATAACCAAATGGTTGCAAATATAGAGCCAAGTAAAATAGCCAAGGCCAACAAAACCATTATGCTTCTTCCGGCTAAACGTGCTTCGCTTCCTATGGATGAAAAAACATGAATTATGACGTTATAAATAGCAGGTACTATCGTAATAACCTTCATGATAGTCTTGCTTATACTGCGTTTCTTTTTCATGTTTGAATTACTCTATATTTATTTTCGACGCAACCAAAATCCAAGAAAAACGCCTGACAACAGCGCAAGCCCCAATGTTTTAAATGGTTTTTCTCGCGCATAATTTGCCATATTATCTTGTAGTTCGGTTGTTTTGTCTTTGACATTTTCAAACTGTTGCGTGAACGCTAGTCCTGTTCTACCTTTGACATTGCGAGCTGTATCTGTAAAAGCATCGCGGATTCTGACTAAATCTGCATAGAGATCATAATCAGCTTGATTAGACTGTCTATGCTTTGCAGTATTTTTATACATAACAGTTTCCTCCTCAAAATGCTCTATATTTCAATATTTATTATATACCTCTCAGAAATATTGCGCTTGCGTATTATAAAAATTTGATTTTTAATTAGGGACTTTAATGAATTTAATGTCTTATTCGGCGCATTTTTAAATTTTGTGCTTAATTTTAAATCAGCTGGAAAGTTGTCAATTCGAATGGTAGAGCCAGGGACAATTCTAGTAATGCGTTAACCACATGATATAATAAAATTATGTACCACTTGCAACAAGCCATTGGCATTTTAGGCGGCACCTTTGACCCGATTCATTTTGGGCATCTAAGGACTGCACTCGAGTTATATCAAGCCTTAGATTTGGCTGAGGTTCGGCTCGTTCCTTGTTATCAACCTGTCCATCGAAAATTACCTATTGCCACTCCTGAACAGCGACTAGCCATGGTTCGTCGCGCAATTGATGAAGAACCGGCTTTGCAAGTAGACGATTGTGAAATTAAAAGAAAAGGCCCTTCTTTTACAATTGATACATTAACAGCATTACGCAAAAAACTTCCTGACACGCCATTTTGTTTAATTATGGGTATCGATGCTTTATTGGGGTTTCCGAGTTGGCATCGCTGGGAAGAAATTTTGCAAGCCACACATCTTGTTATTGCCCATCGTCCTCAATATCAATTGCCGCATACAGGAATAGTGTCTGATTTATTAAAACAGCGCTTAAAACAAAATTCTGATGTGATACATGAATCCTTAAGTGGCAGTATTATTTTACATCCGGTTACACCATTAGAAATTTCAGCCACCGATATTCGAAAACAAATTGCCATGGGCAGAAGTCCGCGTTATCTTTTGCCTAATAGTGTCTTGAAATATATTCAAGAACATGGTGTCTACAGCATAAGTCATATATAATTATTTAAAAGGTAAATAAACGATACGATGATGACAGAGAAAATACAGCAATTAGCCATAGATGCTTTAAATGATTTGAAAGCTTTAGATTTGGTCATTCTAGATGTTCGTGAAATGACAACCATAGCGGATGTCATGATTATCTGTTCAGGCCGCTCCAGCCGACATGTGAAATCCCTTGCTGAGAATGTAGTGAAAAAAGCCAAAGAATCTGGCATTAGCTATATTCGCACTGAAGGAGAATCAGAAGGTGAATGGGTTATTGTCGATTTGGCGGATGTCATTGTTCATGTCATGCAACCCAATATACGTGAATTTTATAATTTAGAAGATTTGTGGGAACCTGTTAAAGAACTTCGTGAGCAGCAACAACGCTAAACCTTAAAACTTAAATTATGCATATTCGCATTCTTGCTATCGGAACCAAAATGCCCTCTTGGATATCAGAGGGCTTTGCTGAATACGCAAAGCGTTTCCCGCCTTCTTGCACATTAGATTTAATTGAAATTCCAGCAGAAAAACGCACTAAAAATTCTGATATTCCACGGTTAATTGTCCGTGAAGGTGAAAAGATACTGTCAACTATAAAACCAGGAAATCGAGTCATTGCTTTAGATGTGAAAGGAAAATCTTGGAATACTCAGGAACTCGCGCAACACTTAACAACCTGGCAACAAGAAGGAAGACATGTTGATTTAGTTGTTGGAGGACCGGACGGCTTATCCAATGAATGTTTGACAAAAGCAGAAATGAAATGGTCTTTATCACCTCTAACTTTGCCCCATCCACTCGTGCGCATTATTTTAGCTGAACAACTCTACCGTTCTTTGACGATTATCCAAGGCCATCCTTATCATAGATAAAATCTCAGAGGCCAGGAGTACTCGTATCAGAAATCACCGCCAACATAACTTTAATATGCTGTTCCTGAACTTGATAAGCATTCTTTGCTATTAGCAATTTATCTTCAGCCAATTTCAATTCGGGATTTGAGTTTTGATTAGACTGCAAGGTTTGATAATTATTTTGAGCAATTCCTAGACGACCTTGAAGAACGACTAATTGCTCCTGAGCAAGTAAAACTTGCTGACCAAAATCCTCTGGATTGCTCTGCTGCTGATTAGAAAGTTTAGCAAATTCTTGAGCTGATTGAATTACCGCATCACAATATGAAGTATCTTCAGCATTTTGCTGACACTTAGTAAATTCTTTACGCAACTCAACTGGGTGCTCTAAAAGATAATCTTGCGTAATAGGTTTTTTACAGCTAATTAAGAAAATCGTTATAAAAATAATAAAAATATATGGCATACAAAATTTTCTAAGATAAATGATAGGGAATACCGTGTTCCGTTAATAAGTAAACGAAAGGCAAGCATATTAACACAATTCCAATTATAACCAAGACTACTATCGTACTCATTGGCGCGACTAAAGGATTAACTCTGTGCTGCATATATTTCAAAAATGCAGCTAACAAAGCACATATCCCCACTATTAAAGATGCACTACCCACAAAATCTGATACAATGTTAATAGGTTCTAGCATATTTTCGGCAATTTCACCAATTCCAGGTGAATGCGCAGCAAATACGATAGTTGGAGATAAAAAACAACAAAATAAAAATTTTTTCATCATTGCTCTACCATTATTCATATTTTTTGGTGAGATATTCATGGTCGATAAAAATCCTAAGCTATTTCAAGATCCTCATATTGATTATCCTATCCAAGATCTTGATTTAAATTTCTCGGACTATATTACCAAAAGTAGAGAAATCATTGCTAAATTTCGTGTAGATTTATTAAATAATCCAGAATTAATCATTGAAGCTAATACGCCATTTGAATTTCGGCCTTCTCAGCCCGCAAAATCTGGTGCATTGTTAATTCATGGATTACTCGATACTCCCTTTCTGATGAGAGATCTTGGTAAACAACTTCTATCTCAAGGATTATTAGTCAGATCCATTATGTTACCAGGCCACTGCACAGTACCAGGTGCTTTATTAAACATCAAATTTGAAGATTGGGTCCAATGCGTGAAATACGCTATTGCTTCTTTTAAAAAAGAAGTTGAGCAGATCTTTCTAGTGGGATTTTCTACCGGAGCCAGTTTGAGTATTTATCATGCCCTAACAAACCCTTCCGACATTGCAGGAATAATCATGCTGGCCCCCGCTTTAAAAATAAGAAATCCACTTTCTTTTGCGACCAACTGCCATCGCTCAATGAGTTGGGCATGGCCAAGAGCTGCATGGCTGTACAAAACAAAAGAAAAAGATTACACAAAATATAGCTCTCTTCCTTTCAATGCAATTTATCAAGTGCATAGACTCACCAAAGCTATAAATAAAATTGATCATAAAAAAGAACCCAATTCTCCTTTATTTATCGCACTAAGTTATGAAGATCTAATTGTAAGCAGCCCTGTTACGATTCAATACTTTTTGGGATATAAAAATTCTGAAAATAAAATGCTTTTGTATGCAAAAGATTCGCATCAGTTTAATGATCCACGTATTCTTGAACGCAGCTCAATTTATCCTGACTCACGAATTTATAGTTTTTCGCATATTTGCCTACCCTTTGCTCCCGATAATCCTCATTATGGAAAAGATGGAGATTATCCTCTGGCAAGCCATGTTGAAAATAAAAGTAATTACGTTTTTGGCGCTTTAAATAAACCGCAACTCTATTTAAATAAGTTTTTATATCGTTACAAATTAACCAAAGTTCGCCGCAATAGATTAACTTTTAATCCTGATTTCAATTTTATGATGAGTGAAATTGAAAAATTTATAAGAGAAAATATGATTATTTCTTAAACCTAAATTCGGAAGTTGAAACCGTAACGAGAGTATTCAATGAGTAAGCACTCGCAGTAGGGTTCAACTGCCGAATTTAGGTTAAAGATCATTTCACGGAACTTGCTTTTTTAGGCCATGCATCTAAAAACAACATAAATGCACCAACACAAACAGCTGAATCAGCTATATTAAAAACAGGCCAATAAAAATGTGAAACATGCAATTGGATAAAATCAATAACTTGTCCGTAATTAATCCGATCAAATAAATTACCCAATGCGCCACCAACTATCATTGCCAAAGAAATACTTAGCCAACGCTGTCTAGAGGATAAACGAGACAACCAAATTAAAATCCCTATGCTAACAACCAATGCCAATCCACCAAAAAACCACATTTGCCAACCGGATGCTTGATCTAAAAAACTAAAAGCAGCCCCTTTGTTGTAAGATAAAGTAAAATTAAAAAAACGCGTAATTACCAAGGGTTCATAATCGGTCAAAAAACTCATGGCAAGATATTTACTAATACGATCTAAAATAAATACCACCACAGCAACCCATAGCCAACGCAATCCAGTAGACGACATCTTGTTAAGCATATTTTCTCACTTCTCCACTACCATCCACATTTTCCACGCAGCGTTCGCATAAAGTAGAATGAGACAAGTTTCTACCGACATCTTCACGGCGATGCCAACAACGCTCGCATTTTTGATATGTTACCGGAATCACTTTCAACCATAACCCTGATAATTGCGTTGAATTCGCATCTTTAATATGAGAATCAGCCGCATGAATTTCCGCACTGGATGTGATTAAAACGAAGCGCAATTCATTTTGTAAAGCATCTAAAGCCGTTTTTAATTGCGGTTCACAATACAATTGCACATTCGCTTCGAGTCCAGATCCTATTTTTCCTTCATTTCGCAAACTTTCCAATTCCTTATTAACTGTGTCACGAATTTGCTGCAATTTTTCCCAATATTGTTGATTCATTAAACCGTCAGAAGGAAGAGCGGCTAAGTTGTTATACCACGAATTTAAAAATACCGATTCATTACGTTTGCCAGGAATATGTTGCCAAATTTCTTCTGCAGTAAAACTTAAAATAGGCGCCATCCAACGTACCAAAGCTTCAATAATATGATACAAAGCGGTTTGCGCAGAACGTCGCGCCAAACTATTGGTTTGAGTCGTATATTGACGATCTTTAATAATATCTAAATAAAAACTCCCCATATCGATCGTACAGAAATGATGAATACGTTGATAAATGATATGAAATTGATAGGAATCATACGCTTTAATAATTTCTTCTTGCACACGTCGTGCTTTATCTACTGCCCATCGATCCAGTATTAACATTTTTTCCGCTTCGACTAAATGTTGTTGCGGATCAAACCCATTCAAATTAGCTAGCAAAAAGCGAGCCGTATTGCGTAAACGACGATAGGTTTCTGATGTGCGTTTCAAAATCTCATCAGATACATTAATATCTGTTCGATAATCAATGGAAGCTACCCATAATCTTAAGACATCAGCACCCAGTGAATTAATAATTTTTTCTGGAGCAATCACATTACCCAATGACTTTGACATTTTTTGTCCTTCAATGTCGATCACGTAGCCGTGTGTTATTACGGTTTGATAGGGTGCGCGTTGATTGATTGCCATAGATGTTGTTAAAGAGGAATTAAACCATCCTCGATATTGATCCGACCCTTCAAAATACAAATCCGCTGGAAAACCCAATGCAGCATTTTTTTGTAAAACACATTCATGAGTCACGCCGGAATCAAACCACACATCTAAAATATCTTGGCTTTTTCGATAATGTTCTGCTTCAATGCCTAAAAATTCTTTCGCATCTAATGTATACCAAGCATCGATACCTTGTTTTTCAATATATTCTGCCACTTTTTCCATTAATTCAACACTATTTGGATGTGGCACTTCAGTCTCTTTATGTAAAAAGAGCGCGATCGGAACGCCCCATTTTCGTTGCCGTGAAATACACCAGTCGGGACGATTTTCTATCATTGAGTAAATTCGGCTTTCACCCCAATTTGGTATCCAATTCACACCTTTAATTGCTTCAAGCGTGCTAGTACGTAAGTTGTTTTGATCTAAAGAAATAAACCATTGTGGTGTCGCCCGGAAAATAAGTGGAGTTTTGTGACGCCAGCAATGCGGATAGCTGTGGGTTATTTGGGCGAGGTGAATTAAAGCGTTTTCTTCATTCAACACAGCGATAATATGATCATTCACTTCGCTGACATGTTCGCCAGCAAAAATTAACGTATTTTTGGTAAAACAACCATTGTCACCAACGGGGTTATCCATTGGTAAGTCATATTTTTTTCCAATGACATAGTCATCTATTCCATGCGCAGGCGCGGTATGCACCGCTCCTGTACCGGATTCAACGGTAACATGATCGCCTAATACGACGGGGACATGGCGCTCATAAAAAGGATGATATAATTTCACGCCTTCTAATTTTTCACCTTTGACAATGCTGAGTATGCGATGATTGTTTACGCCATAACGTGTCATCGCTTGCTCTAGTAAATCTTTCGCAATTAGCAAACGTTCACGATCATCACATTGAATCAAGGCATATTCGATATACGGATTTAATGCCACTGCTTGGTTAGCGGGTAATGTCCAAGGCGTTGTTGTCCAAATAGGTATAGAAATATCACCCATACCTGAATCTTTAAGAGAGGCGCCAAAACAATTTAAAAATTGTTTTTCATCTATCACACGAAATCGCACATCAATGGCGGGTGATTTTTTCTCACGATATTCCACTTCGGCTTCAGCTAAGGCAGAAGCACAATCTAAACACCAATAAACCGGTTTAAAGCCTTGCTGCATATAACCATTTTGATAAATTTTCGCCAGACTACGCAAAATATTAGCTTCAAATTTAAAATCCATCGTTAAATAAGGATGATCCCAGTCTGCAACAACTCCAAGACGTTTAAATTCTTCACGTTGAATATCAATGAAACCTTTTGCGTATTCGCGACAAGCTTTGAGAAAATCAGGTACCGAAACTTTATGTCCCGCCTTGCCGACTTTTTTCTCAACGTTTAATTCAATGGGTAACCCGTGGCAATCCCAACCTGGTACAAAAGGTGCATCAAATCCGGAGAGCGTTTTCGATTTAACAACTAAATCTTTTAAAATTTTATTGACTGCGGTACCCATATGTATGTGGCCATTCGCATAAGGAGGGCCATCATGAAATACAAATCTAACTCGATCTCGACCTTGATCACGTAATTTTTTATAAAGGTCCAAAGTCTGCCATTTTTTTAAAATATCAGGTTCGCGTTGCGCGAGATTCGCCTTCATAGGAAAATCAGTGTAAGGTAAATTTAATGTTTTTTTGTAATCAATCGTCATAAAAGCTCCTCGCTTACGAACACTAACATAAATAAACACTAGAATTACTGGGGTCTGTCTCACCTAACGAACTGACCCTATCCAAAATAACCCTTAGCTTGAACTACATCTTGTGCAATCGCTTCTTTCAATAAATCCAAATTGGCGTAATGTTCTTCATCACGCAATTTTTTACAAAACTCAACGGTCACATGTCGATTGTAAATATCGCTATCAAAATTGAATAAATATACTTCTAATAAAGTACGCGTACCGCCTATTGTAGGACGTATACCAACATTCGCAACCCCTGGCAACCCTTCTTTTTCGATTCCGTGCATGCGTACTACATAAATACCTTGCACAGGCGTTACAGCGCGGTGCAGGAAGATATTTGCCGTAGGAAATCCCAATTGTCTGCCCAGTTTATCTCCATGGACAACTCGCCCCATCATCGTATAAGGCCGACCTAATAAACGTTCTACTAATTGATGATTGTCATCTGCTAATGCTTGCCGGATTCGAGTACTGCTGACTCGTTCCCCATCAATCATGACGCTAGCCATATTTTCTACGCTAAAGCCTTGAATTTCACCAGCTTTGGTTAAAAATTCAAAATCTCCTTCACGTTTGTAACCAAAATGAAAATCATCGCCAACAATAATATGCTCAATCGCTAACCCATCGACTAATACTTTCTGTATAAATTCATTGGCCCGCAAATGTGCAAGATTTTTATCAAATCGCAGAACCATTACATAATCAATTCCGGTTTCTTTTAACGCTTGGAATTTTTCTCGCCATCGAGTCAGGCGCGCAGTTTCAATTGTTTCTCTAGGATTCTTTTTCAATAATGGCAGTTTTCTTAACGTGGCGAAATATTCCATCGGCTGAGGTTCAAAAGTAATTAATACTGAATGTGTATGCAAAGCTTGTGCACGTTCTTTTACTTTTTCAATCAATGCCTTATGACCTTTATGTATACCGTCAAAGTTGCCAATCGTCACGACCCCACCTTTGTAGAAAGGGTCTATGTTATATAATCCGCGAATGAGCTGGGTCATTTGCTAGTTTCATCCTGTTTTTGATCTTGTAGAAATTTACCTGAATCTTTGCTTAAGAGCACCTGTTGATCTTGAAAAAATT
>JANWKO010000097.1 GCA_025451335.1 Gammaproteobacteria bacterium | reverse complement strand
TCTCGACTTGAATATCTCGTTCAAGGCTTCTATCTATTCTTGAGCAGCGAATAGGGACCCAGGGTAGAAGATGAGTCATGGGAATGTCTGCACGACGTGGATAAACACTAAATTCCAAATGTTCATCGGTTCCATCTTTTTTAACATAAACAGATGAATGACCTGGACCAAATGGGGATAACCAGGTATTCACATATGCGGTAGCTGAGGATTTTGGGGTAGGTTTAGGCGGATTAGTGAACGACATAGTATGGCTCTCTTTTAACCACAAACAAGTAAAAAGATTATAAAATGTTCTTATTAAGGATTTATTAAGAAGAAGTGCTTTTTAACAAATTTTTGTAACAAATAGAATAACTTGATCATTTATTGATCAAAGCGCGCTGACTAAATTCATCTGCTTCGACAGTTGAACCCTTAAGCACCTTGGCTGCTAAATTTGAGATTATAATTGAAAGCTAAATATAAATTGATTAAACTTTGATCAATCATGTATCGAGAGCTAACCTGACTTGCTCATGAGTGATAAACGATTAAATCTTGTATACCTAAAATAAAGAGTATGAAAAAACCAATTAATGCATGTGAAAAAATAGGCGCAATCAATGTTTTATAACGATAATAAAGCCATCCCCAAAATAAGCCAACTATAAAGGCGAGAATGGAAAATTTTGCTGAAAATTGTAAATGGATCATACCGAAAATGAGATTAGAAAGTAGAATAGCCCAAACAATTCGATATTTACCCATTAAAAACTGTTGTAACGGAGATTGAAGGCCTCCTCTGATAATACACTCTTGTATAGGTGCAGATATAAACACGTATAATAATCCCATAATAAGCACGATTTTCTCGTTTGCGCCATGATGGACAGCTGATTTTCCAAGACTGAATAAAGGAAGTGAATGAAAAGCAGAAACGTTATTTATTATTAACCACTTCGCTCCTGTGACGAAAACTAAAATTGGCAAGGTATATAAAAAAGTATAAAACAGCGCACTTTTCCAATGAATCAATGTAAATCCAAAAAACCTTTTATCATATCCGCTTGTCTTCATCAGTCCGATGAGCACAATAAACAATATTAATAATGCAGGTATGGTTACATAAATTCCTGTTCCCGCTGCTGTTGTTAATTTTGTTATTAACCCAATAATAAATGCAAAAGTGACTAAAAGAATAATTATGGTGATAATAAAATTACCCATAAATAATCGAATCTTAGTTTGCATCAAGTCTTTTTCTAATGCTTCTATCGTTTTTAGGTTCGTGCTTCGTAGATGTAAACTGAGTTGATCAGAAAGATTTTTATAGATTAAAGTAAAGATAGCATCATCACTTAATTGTTTTTTTAAATCATTAATATTTATCTTCAATAATACGCAAGGTTCAAGCGTTTTAACGGATGCAGATCGAATGTTGTTTTCGAGTAGAGCAAGCTCCCCAATGCTATCACCTTTATGTAAAGTAGCGAGTTGAATAGCCTGTTCTTTTTGTTTAATTATTTCAACGCTGCCACTTTTAATGATAAAAAAATCGTTACCAATATCACCTTCTTGTATAAGTAGTTCGTCTTTATCAAGTTCGATTTCATTTGTGACAGTGCTTATTTTTTTAATTTGATCTGCAGATAAGCCGCGAAAAAGAATATTATCTTTGAGTAATTGGAAATAAGAATCCTTTTCATTTTCCATGATATGCCTTAAAGCTTCTCATTTAATTCAAAAAGTGATTACACAACTAGAAGCTTATTTTTTTAAATGGTTCAGAAAATACTTCACTAAATCATCTTGCTGAATAGTGGTTTGCTCCGCTTTTTCACGTAATGATTTAACACCTATCGAATTGGATTGTAATTCTTGTTCACCTAAAATCAAAGCAAACTCAGCGCCACTTTTGTCAGCTTTTTTGAATTGACTTTTGATGCTGCTACTGCCGCAGTTCACTAGAATACTCATTTTGGGCATGTGATCACGTAATTGATCTGCTAAGTCCAAAGCACGTTGAAAAGCCGCATCGCTATCATTAATAAAATAAATATCTAAGGGGGCAATAGGAAGCTGTTGTTGTGATTGTTGCAATAACAAAATGGTACGTTCCATGCCGATAGCAAATCCTAGCGCTGGTGTGGGTTTGCCACCAAGTTGTTCAACTAAGCCATCGTATCGTCCTCCAGCGCAAACGGTTCCTTGTGCGCCGAGTTCGTTTGTGACCCATTCAAAAACGGTTTTAGTATAATAATCTAAACCGCGCACTAAGCAGGGATTAAGGGTATAGCTGAGCCCAGCTTTTGTTAAAATTTCTTGTAACTTAGCAAAATGCGTAGCGGATTCTGCATCGAGATAATCCATGAGTTTAGGTGCATTCGCAATGAGATCGCTCATCGCCGGATTTTTGCTATCTAAAATGCGTAAAGGATTGGATGTTAAACGTCTTTGACTATCTTCATCTAATTCAGATTGATGATCAGTTAAGTACTTGACGAGTATATCTCGGTATTTTGCACGTGATTGTACTGAACCGAGAGAATTGAGCGTCAAAGTCATAAAAGATTTGATACCCAATTTTTCAAAAATTTTGGCTGATAGTAAAATCAATTCAGCATCGATATCAGGACCTTCAAGTCCAAAAGCTTCCGCACCACATTGATAAAATTGTCGGTAACGTCCTTTTTGGGGACGTTCGTGGCGATAGTAAGGACCCATATACCATAAACGTTGAATTTGATTATAAAAAAGGCCATGTTCTATGCCGGCACGAACCACACCTGCTGTTCCTTCAGGTCGCAACGTGAGGCTATCATTATTACGATCCAAAAAAGTATACATCTCTTTTTCAACGATATCAGTTGCTTCGCCAATCGATCGTTTAAATAATTCTGTTTTCTCTATAACAGGCAAACGAATTTCTTGATATGCATAACTTCGTAAAACGTTACGCATGGTATCTTCGACAAATTGCCAAATAAAACTATCAGGAGGCAGGATATCATTCATGCCTCGAATCGCTTGAATAGGATTAGCCACGTTGATTCTCGTTTGTTGATTAGTCAGCATTATACACACTCGTTATTATTAAAATAAACCTGGTTCAGGAACAGCCATATCCATATGCACATGATGACGATGACGAGGTTTATTTGATTCTGATTTTTCCGCAAATGGATTGACAGGAGGTGCGATTTGAGAATTGCCAAGCGCGACGCCTGTTGGGTTATTTGTGGAAGTTGAATCAGAAGGCTGAAAAGTCGCTGGGAGCGAATTATTGGAAGGTTGTCCTTCGACGTTAGTAGCAGGTTGTCCATTCGTATCAGGAGTCAATTGTCCGTAATTTACCGTAGCATTGGGTTGTGAATTAGTATTAATCGCCGGGTTGCCTGGATTAGGTTGTGGACCATTTCCATTCATTTGTTCTGGCGCATTGGTTGATGGCATAGCTTGTTGACTTGCATCAACTTGCCCGGTTGGTTGTTGTATACTAACGTTTCCATTTTGTATGACGCCATTGGGTTGCATGGAATTATTGATGGGTGTTCCTGGTACTTGATTTTGTGTTGTCGAAACTGGTGTTGATGTAGTTTGATTTGCAACGGAAGAAGGAGCTGGCGTTATTTGTGTTTCTTTATCAGAAGTATCATTCATGTTTTCTGTATTTCGGGAACTCCACCAAAGTACAACCAAAGTAATTAAAACAAGAACAATCCCATAAGTGATCCAACGAACAAAAGGTTCAAAGTCAATGACTGAAGCAGAGCTAAGTCGTGGCGTTGACATAGCTGAAGCAGGCTTGGGTGTGTTTATATCCAATCTTTCAATAGCATCGTTAATTTCTTTCTGAGGTAAATTGACTAAATGGGCATAAGAACGTAGATAACCGCGTAAAAAAATGGTTGGAGGTCCATTTTCAAAATCTTCCGTTTCCATAATTTCAATAAATCGTACGCTTAAATGCAAGCGGGCTGCAGCATCCTTTTCGGATAGATTCATGGCTTCGCGTGCAGCTTTTAAACGTTCACCTATGCCAAGTGGAGGTGACATATGAAAAGTATTGGGTTCATGCATGTTTTCAGTCATATTTACTTGAATATCCATAGTATAATTTCGCTAATCCTTTTGCTTTGGGTATGTTAATTCTACCCTTAATAAATCCTACATTGCTAACAATAGAAGCATAATAACCAAATTCTAACAATATCAACAGTCTTGTGCGAGAAAAATCCGACTTATTTTTTCTTTATAACGCTCATTACGCTTGGTTCTATCCTTAACTTGACCCACTAATTGCCCACAAGCAGCATCAATACGATCTCCGCGCGTTTTTCGAGTAATGGCATTAATTCCAGCATTCATTAGGATTTCACGAAATCGATCAATCGTCACATCATCAGAGCGTTGATAAATAGTATGCGGAAAGGGATTAAACGGTATCAAATTGACTTTTGCCCGAACATTTTTTAATAATGAAATCAATTGCTTAGCATGATCTGGAGAGTCATTTACACCCGCTAACATGACATATTCCATGGTGACATAGCGACGTTTTTCATCATTAAAAAATTCTTTGCAAACAGCCATAAGATCTTTTAAGGGATATTTTTTATTGAGAGGGACTAAAACATTACGTAAGTCGTCATTTGGCGCATGCAATGAAACGGCTAAAGCCACATCACTGACTTCACGTAATTTATACATTGCAGGTACGACTCCGGCTGTACTTAGGGTGACACGACGCTTGGATAATCCATAGCCAAAATCATCCAGCATGATATCCATGGCGCTGACAACGTTATCAAAATTTAGTAGAGGTTCTCCCATTCCCATCATCACAACGTTGGTTATTTTATGATCATGTTCGCCATTCTTATTAGATAAGGATCGAACAGCCACCCATACTTGGCCAATGATTTCTGCGATAGTTAAGTTACGATTGAATCCTTGTTTTCCAGTCGAACAAAAATCGCAATTGAGGGTGCAACCTACCTGTGATGATACACACAATGTGCCGCGAGTTTTCTCAGGAATAAATACAGTTTCAATACAATTTCCATCTTGCAAACGTAATACCCATTTATGAGTATTGTCTGGAGAAGTGTTTTCATAAGCGACTTCAGGCGCATGAATTTCAGCAATATCGATGAGTTTGTCACGTAATGATTTACTCAAATTCGTCATCAAAGCAACATCTTTAACACCATTAAAATGGATCCATTGCAAAACTTGCTGGGCGCGAAAAGACTTCTCACCTAACTCAAGGAAAAATTTTTCTAAACCTTTGCGATCTAAGCCCAGCAAATTTGTTTTCATTATACCAACTCGGTTTCTTTCACATATTTAACGATTTCTTCAGGTTTAAAGAAGAAAGAAATTTCTTGTTTTGCTGTTTCTGCAGAATCGGATCCATGGACAGCATTGTGATCAATGGATTCCGCAAAGTCAGCGCGAATGGTGCCTGGTGCAGCATCTTTAGGATTGGTTGCGCCCATGATTTGTCGATTCATGGCAATTGCATTTTCACCTTCCAACACTTGAATCATAACCGGTCCCGAACTCATGAAGCTGACTAAGCCATTGAAAAAAGGACGTTCTTTATGAACAGCGTAAAATCCTTGGGCTTCTTGTTGGGTTAAATGTTTCATTTTGGCGGCAACGATTCGTAAGCCAGATTTTTCAAAACGAGAATTTATTTGTCCAATCACAGATTTAGAAACAGCGTCAGGCTTGATAATGGATAGGGTTCTTTCAATAGGCATCTGCATCTCCAGTTATATAATTTTAAAGGGGCATATTATAAAGGAATAATTTGCATTTGGATATGTCTAACAAATACTCATTTTAAGGTTTTAATGAGATTTTTTGGAGTAGTGGTTCAAGGCAAAGGAATATCCTAGGCAAGATTGCTTAATTTCTTTTGCCAACTTTTAGCTTTTGTAATTAATTCTTTTTCATCCAATGTCAGCAATTCTCGATTTTTCATCAATTGTTTTCCAGCCACCCAAACATCAGTGACTTGTTGACGCGATGCAGCATAAACGATTTGTGAAACAGGGTGATAAAGTGGCAAAGTCTCTATTTCATCTAAGTGAATGGCAATAAAATCAGCGGATTTATTCATGCTAAGCGAGCCGATAGTATTATCCAGACCTAATGCCTTAGCACCATTCATGGTAGCCATGTTGATAGCTTCTAATGCAGATAAGCTAGTAGAATCATGAGTGGATAATTTAGCTAAGAAAGCAGCGCTGCGCATTTCCCCCAGCATGTCTAAATCATTATTGCTGGCAGCGCCATCGGTGCCTAATGCAACATTCAGTTTTAAAGTTTTAAATTTTTCAACAGGACATACACCGCTTGCGAGTTTCATATTTGACTCAGGACAATGCACGATTTGAGGTCTTTCTGCTTCTAAGATTTGTAAATCTTCATCATTAATTTGTGTCATATGAATGGCAATGAGTTGCGGTGAAATCAATCCGAGTTTTTGTAAACGTTTTAAAGGGCGCATTTGTGTCGCAGCAAGTGCTTGATGGATTTCATCGGCGGTTTCATGTATGTGCATATTAATTTTTAAATGATGTGTTTGAGCCAATTCTTTTATTTTTAATAAAGTTGAATCCGCTACCGTATAGGGCGCATGTGGAGCGAAAGTAGGCGTTATGCGGGGGTGGTTTTTATAAGCTTGAAAAAACTCTAACCCTTTAGCAATATAATCATCTGGATCTTTTGCCCATGCGGTCGGAAAGTCAATCACAGTCATACCAATGCAACCGCGAATGCCGGCTTTATCTGCTGCGTCCGCCGTGGCGGAGAGGAAAAAATACATATCGTTGAAACAAGTCGTGCCACTGCGAATCATTTCGGCCATGGCAAATTGTGAAGCATCGCTAACGAATTCTTCGCTTACCCATTTACGTTCTGCTGGCCAAATATGATTGTTTAACCAATCCATCAAAGCTAAATCATCTGCGAGTCCACGAAAATAATTCATGGATAAATGTGTGTGTGCATTGATGAATCCCGGTAGAAAAGCATGAGAAGAAAAGTTTTGGATGGAATCAGAGTTGTAATTTTCTGATATTTTGTTAATGGGTAAAATGTCTTTAATTTTCCCATTATGAATAACAAGAGCATGATCTTCTAGAATTGGATTGTTTTCATCGCCAGTGATGATCCATTTTGCATTGATGATTTGATCGACGGCTTCCATATTATAATTCCTCGGTTTAGGTTTCATAAAAGAACAATTTATTTTTGCATGGGGCTTAAATCATATCCCATTTTTCAACTGGTCTAATGCCCAATATATCCATCATTTCTTCAGAATTGATCTTGAAGCGTTTTCCTCTAAATTCTCCACTATAAATTATAATTTCAGCTGTTGATTTGGTAATTGTTTCTTCAACATAAGATGGGATTCTATAATTTTCTATCATAATGAGGGTCCCTTTTGGCGCAAGACCGACAATACGACGAGATTTAAGTCCACGTTTTTTCCATTTTTCCCATGGTTCTGAGTTTTGCAAATACGTAGAGACACTTGGAATGTGTTCCTTTGAAGAGGGGAAAAGTTGTCCGGGGTAACCTAACTCAGCAACGGGTCCAGTGAATGCAGAAAGTCCTAATTTATTGTGAGTTTCTACTATAAACAAATCAACTTTTGAAGGAATAGGTTTATTTAATTGGTCTTGAATGAGATCTGGATTTTTTATTCCTTCACAAGAATTAAGCAAAATAGTAAATGTTAAAAGCAAGAGAAGCTTTATGACAATGTTCATATGCTTTATTCTCGTTTAGTTTGAGAGAAGCCTCATCCTCACTGGCAATAAACCTTCATTGCGTCAAGGATTATAAAATAATAACAAAAAAGCGGAGTTTGAGCAAAAGAAACAAAAGGCTTCTAGGTTTTTTAAATATGCTTTCGATGACTTTTTCTATACTCAATTTCTGTCGCAGAGAGGTCATCTTTTGTTTTTAAAAATGAAATGACGGAGGGTAATTTATCTTGGGCAAATGTCAGTGTTGGTGCAGCCTGCACTCCATCTCCAGTATCATATTCATATGCAAATGGACTAAGACCTAGAAATGCGTTGTCTGCTTCTACTTTCATATCAATTATGGTGTGGACGGAAAAAGTGACAAGAATCTTGGCAGGAGTCAGTATATCAATTGTAACCTTAGCATCTGTTACATCAAATTTGCGATTCATTAGCAACATTAAATCGACTACATCATCCAAATTAGCTAATCCAATAGGTCATGGTTTTTGTGATGTAACAACTATTTCACCTGATTGTTTGATAACATGGTCATCTTTGCTAAATTTAGCTTCGCATAGACGCAATGTGGCTTTAGATTTTTCATCCAACAGTTTAATTGAATCATGTAACTCTTGCTGTTTTGATGCTAATAGACTTCTTTCTTTTTCAATTGCATCGATTGCAGGTTGGATAGAGTTTTTCAATGTTTGAATGGATGCAGTGAGTGATTGATCCATTTTTTTATTTTTTTCAAACTCTGCTTTTAAATCATGTAATTTTTTTTCTTCATTTTTAAGATAGGCCAATGTGTCAGCGGTCAGCACTAGGGGTAGTTCTTCTGTGCGCTTATTGACAAATAGAGATGTGGTTTGCATATTTAATTTCTCAAGAAAAGGTTATATTTATCGATCAATTAAGAGTTTTACCGCTAAGCCCTAAACTAAGGCGCATAAACTCTGTGAAAAACAAAGCGAATGATAACAAAATGATTAAAAAAATTCCAGCATGAATTTGAAGCACATGAATTTGAGGCTACTTGCAAAGCTAAGGTAAAAATTCGATCAAAAAAGGTCAAAATGTTGACCTTTTTTATAGAAAATAAAAATTAGAAAATGTGATTTTTAAATGCAGCCGCGACGACTTTTTCTACTTTCAATTTCTGCAGCAGAAAGATCATCTTTAGACTTTAAGAGTGCAATAACGGATTGTAATTTATCTCGAGAAAGGGTGAGTTTGGGTTCATCAAATCTGTTCCATGGAGAATAGTTGCTCGCTAATGGACGAAGAGCCTTAATCGCATCATCCGCTTCGATTTTTTTATCAAAAAAGCGCAGACCATTTTCTTGAACTTCTTTTTTAACCACATTATGTTGAGAAAAAATGAGTTCAATATTTTTCGGGTCGAGTACATCCATTTTGACATCAGCTTGAACGACATCAAATTTTCGATAGATTAACATAAGTAATTCGGATAATTCATCGACATTAATTTCGGTGGGCAAACCCATAGGTAAGGCAACTTTCGTTCTGATAACTCTATCGCCGAATTGTTTTATAATGGGAGAGTATTCGTGAGTATATTCAGGTTTTGATAAAAACAAGTGGATTTTAGATTTTTCATCAAAATTGTGTTGTATATTATAAATTTCTGAATCTAAATTTCTCAATTTAGATCCTAATTCTTTTCTTTTCTCTTCTAATACTTCAATAGCTGGTTTGATCGAATCTTTCAGTTTTTGTATGGAATCTTTAATGGATTCGTCTTGTTTCAAAATGCCTTCTTGTTGTTCTTTTAATGTATTTAATTTTTGCGCTTCCTCTTTGAGTCTAGTTAATGTTTCTGGAGTTAACACAAAGGGTTTTTTTTCTGCTGAGGTGGAAAACATTTTAATTCCTTTATTTATTAATATTTGTCGATAGGGTTATACCAAACAAGTAATGTAAAATAAAGGCAAAGTAGTGATAAGTTGACAGAAAAAAGCCATAACAATTTTTTTCTATGTGCATTAAGAATGAGAAAATTAACATAATCGATCTATGTGAATAAAATATGCCAGTGTCGATGTTAAAGATGGTATGGGAAAAACACCTTTATTTTATGCTAAATCACCGAAAATGGCTGAGTTTCTTTTGCAATCTGGCGCTAATCCAAATGCAAAAGATATGTGGGGACATAATGCATTGCTGTATATAGAAGATCAAGCAACGAAAGACCTAGTTAAAAAATATTCTGAAAATATATCTCCAGATTTGGGCAAGGTTGTTATTAAGCTTTAACAATAAATGAAATATTAGTTAATTCTTTTTCAGTCTAATTTGAGGCGGATTTTTTTTAAAAATTCGCCAATCTTTTATATTGATAATTTTATTTCTATGAGCTTTGGTTGTGTTATTTTCCAATAACAGGTCTAATCAGTTTGTGGACTTCTGTTGCCAATTTGCTGATCTGTTTGTTTTTATAATTTTGTTTTTTTATTCTCTCAGTTTCACTGAATAAAGTGATACAAGAATTATGTATTCTGTGGGTGTCTATTTGTATTTTTTTACGATGCTCAAAAGCAAGATCTATTTTATCTAACAAAGAAGAACATTTAAGCCTGTTTTGATGGGCTTCCACTTCAGAGAACAAAAATCGGTTCTTTATGCCATGTTTCGCTTTTGCAACCAAATCACGCAATTTATTTGCATCTTCAAATTCTGATTTATGCGTCTCAGATTTTTTCATTGAATAAACTAAAGAATCTAAGCTGTCTTCAATATTTTGCAATCTCTTTAATAGTTGTTGTAATTCAGCTTTATCACCTTGAGATAAAATATTTCGCATCAGTTTTGCTTCATTGGGATCGCAAAGTTCTTTGATAAATTCTTGAGTTTTCATTAATTCATTACGCGTTTCATTAAGCATTTTGATATCATTTTTATATTGTTTAGCCCGATTCAGGTCTTCTTGTTTTGCTTTGGGTCCTAGGCTAGGGGTGAGCACAATTCCATCTAATAATTCTTCATTTTTTTCAATTTCTTGATTAATTTGTGAGATATGTTTGTCTATTTCAACTTTTGCCATCACCGTATGTTTTGTCAAGATATCAAATTTTCGCAGCAGTTCTTTCCGAGCGGTATGAGTACTTTGAGTAGTGGCTGCTAATTGCTTTTTAAAAGTTTTAAATGTTTGTAGAAAAGGTTCTAGTTGTGGATCAATAATATTATTGAGCTTGCTGGCAGCATTTTCAATAATATTTTTTAGAATACTGCTGTCTGAAAGATATTTAACAAATATTTTTGCAAACCATTTTTTTACAGGATGATTTGTAAAAATGACATCTAATATAGGTGACCAATCTTTTGGTTTTATTTTTCGGAACATATCAAGCATTTCTGAAATGAGATTTTTTGCACTGATTTTTCTCAGCATGCTGCCTTCATAATGAGCCTGAAAGCTATTAGATAATGTATTACCAAAAAACTGTTCTGCTAGATGAAAAAATTGCACCACTTTTTCATGAGGTAATTTAGCAAATTGTTGGTTTAATACGCTTTCGGTTAAACCATTTTCAATATTGTTGATAAATTCATCGATATTGCTTTTTGATCCGGTAAAATACAAAACTAATTTAATACATTGATTAATTAATCCATTACCTTGTGATTTACTAACCATATTGAAGCAATACTTTCTTAATACTGGCAATCTTTGTTTTGTCACAGCTGCTTTGGTTGCAGAAGCGACTAAAGGTTTCAGTGTTAATATCGTTGTTATAACTGTTTTTTTCAATTCTTTTGGATCGGGGTTGGTTGGTATGCAGGTCTTTGCGTCATGAGGCTGTTTTGAGCCATGTGGTTTAGGGTTTTCTGTTGTGGATTTTTTAGAATGAAGTATTACATCAGGATTAAATACAGCATTAATGAATTCTGTTAATAATTCTTGTAAAAATTCACTAAAAGTTTTATCCGAAATTAATCCCAAATATGTTCTAACACTTGTTGTTATAAGTGCAGGTGGCATGATTTTTTTTAAGAAAGAAAATAACTGTTCAGTTTTTTTCTTCTCAAGCAAAACGTTTAATAATGTTAAACGTATTACTTTTATCTTGTTTTGATGTGCTGAATCTTTTAAAAAGGTCTGTAATGCAGTTGCGTCATTGCATAAGGAAAAATATTCCATAATGTCAGAAATAAAGTTTTTCAACATCCAATTGGCAATTTCAGGATCAGAGAGTCGTATCTTTTCAGGAAAGACTAGGTCATGTTGTTTTTTGAATTCGGATTTAAATAAAATTAGAAATTCTTGAATAAACTCTTTATTAATTGCCTCTTTTAAATTGCCGATAGTTTCATGAAGCATTTCAGGTGTGAGTAACTTCTTGAGAAAGAACTTTCCTGGCATGGATAATAACACGGTCGTTTTCGTACTATCTTTTAGTTTATCTACACTATTTGAAAGTAGATCTTCATATCGACCTGATAGAACAATCGAAGAAAGGATGTTATGAGCTATATCTAACACAAAAGGGGTGGTCAGTTGAACTATGTTTTCAACACTTGTCTCAAGGGGTTTATCTTTCCTAACAGTGGTTTGCCTCTTGGGTTGATGCTCTAAAGAGGGAAAGCGATCACTGCTTGCGATCCATTCATTTATTAAATCCCTGCGCTTCGTTTTCATCCAGTGTTCGACATGACCCAAAAGCGTTAAATCTTTAGAAGTTTCAAACAATGCAGGTTGATAAACTGTAATAGCAAATTCTTCATTTTTATTTGTTAAATTTAATCCATAAAAACGCGGGAAAAATTCATTAAGAAATTTTCGAAACTGTTTCATACTATGGAATGTAACTTCTCCATAATTAGGATCAAATAATACATATTCAATTTTATCTGGCTTTATTTGGCAAGTGAGAGAGACGGCATGACTTCCTTTCATTTTCGATGATTTAAATACCAGATGACTTAAATGGCCTGGATGGAGTCGCAGTGATTGCATTAGGGGGTCTAGATGGTTACCTGATTCACTGAGTTTGTAATGTTTTATTTTTTTATTACCGTACCATTCTTCATCTTTATCAAGCCACTTTCCTCGATATCCATTTTTATCTGTAAAGGGATGAGTAAAAACGGGACCGTCACCATCTTTTCTTAAGTGAGTAGTTTGAATAGAATCTATATTACGAATTAAACTGCATTGTTCGCCAGTCAATTCGGTTGTTGTCGTGAGCGCATTTAAGTGTTGAATTAGAGAGATGTTTTGTGCGCGATAAAAAAACCAATGTCGCGATAATCCATCACAAAATCCTGCATCTCGCGATTTTCCTGGGAAAAGACGATCAAAGAGATGAATAAAATCATCCTGAGTATATTCGAAGCACGAAGTAGCCTTATATTTTTGCGCTAACTGTCGAAAAGTAATTGGCATATCAACCCGATCAAAATATAAATATGAATTGTACATTATTTTACCAAATTAATCTTAAGAAATCCTTAAGAAAATAGGATTAATTCTTTTTAATTTATTGAAATATAAGGTTTTTTATTTTGAAGGTGCTTAGTAATGGGAAGGCAGGGGTCAAGTCTTGAAAGTTGACCACTGCATTGGTCAATTTTCAAGACTTGATCCCCGCCCTGTCTCTGTTTAAAGAATGACGCAAGTTCTACTTGGTTTTTCGTCTTTTACCGCCGAAGTTTGTATGGATTTATCGACAGTGTTAGGTTTAAAAAATGCAGAACTCGCCTTGGGTTTGTCGTCGGCCTCACAAGTCCCCAATTGTATTTTGCTTAAGGATAATTCTTCTATCGTTTTTGCCTCCAACTTGTTCCATGGAATCATGTCGCTGGCGATTAATTCTTCAATAGGAGCCGTATATTTGTTCATACTTCTGTTTTTATAATTTGCCAATATACCTGCTTCTACTTTCTGCTTTAAATCTCCCGTTATTAAAGATTGTTCTATGCCTTTTTTAAGACAGGTTAATGCTGCATCACCTACATAATGTTCATAAATACAGCTTATCGTGGGACTGGGATATGAATTAATACCAATAAAATGATTTTGCAACAAAGAGTCAATGATTTCATTGAAGCGGCAGTAAGTTTGTACTTTTGACCATAATGTAATAATTGTTTCTAATTCATAATATCGGAAGCGACAAACCAGTTCTCCATCAAGGTTTATCACATCATCCATGGATTTCGCGTTTACACACGCGCTAGCGATTGCTTTTTCACCAGAGCACATTCTTTTAAATATCGCAAAGTATTCTTCATTGATTATTTCTTTAAACTTATCTACTGACATTATTTTGTCCCTTTTATGAAAAAATTCGAAACGAATCATGGGTTGTTATAATAGAGGCATGCAAAATAACATTCGAATTCCTCAAATGTAAAGCTGATTGTAATTATTTGTATCGTCCACTTAATTTTTGATGGTCAAAGATGAAAATGAAAAATGACAACGCTAGCAATATTTAACGACCAAGTTGCAGGCTTCTTACTATCACGCTAAATCTGGTGTAAAGAAATCTACATTTCTTTCCCATGCCTCGTGACAACAATAAGCGAGATGGTTAGTAAGTATGATTGTTCCTTAATGTTAACCCTTTGAATATAAATTATTTTTAAACTTCAGATGTGCGTTATTTGAATAAGCTATAATAATATTATCAATGTAAATCGAGGATTATTTTATGTTCACTGCAAAAACACCTGAATATAAAGCAATTTTGGTTGCTGGTGCAAAAGCTATTGCCGGGATGTTTAATCAGCAAATGAGTCAATTAGGTGTGGATGAAGCAAAGGAATTCTTAAGTCAGGTTAATTCAGCAATGAGCGCATCTGTTATGGATCTTACGCGCGATAAATTGAAATCCATGAGAGAAGAGATAATAACAGTTGTTGCTCAAGATTTAAGAAAAAATCCACATATGGAAAACTTTTGGAAAGAATTGCTTGGTTCACTTCTCGCTTCTGAGTATGCACCAACAAATCCAGACGGTTCATTTCCTTATGGTGGTGGGCCTGGTACCCAGTCTTTTCACAATATGAGATTCAAGCAGCAATAATAGGAGGAATAGATACTGCAAAGAGCGATAAAACCATAACGCCACCTCCAAAAGAAAATCCTCTTTTAGCCGTTGTGAATCAACGTGATGAGTATCTAAGAAAGGTAAAACAGGAAGAAGCTGAAGCAAAACAAAAAGAAGAAAAAGAAGCACAGGATAGTGAAGCAGCTAGAATAGAAGCTGAAAGAATACAATTAAATTCTAAAGAATTGGGAGTAAATATAAATGTATTTTCACAATTCGTTAAAGACGCTGAATTTCTGAAGAAAGCTTTGCAAAACTCAAAATATGATACAAGCGAATTCGAGGCAATAAAAAAGCGATATAAAAATTCTCCAAAATACTATCCTATTCCCCGTGGAGAAACACCTCTTGATGATTTTAAAAATCAGATGGAAAATTTGATTACTCAAGTTGAGCATAGACCAAAGAGTGGCGGATTACTTTCTAAGTTTAGCATTACCTCCAAAACAACAAGTGCAGAACTCAAGTTATCTGATAAGGTCGATCCCGATAAGTTTATTTCCTCTCTAGTGGAGATGCGTGATCAGTATGCGGTACTGGGTCGTGAAATTAAAGAAGGGCCTTATTCGTTTCATAATATTCATGAATTTGCAAAAGCTCAATATGAAAATTTTGACGCTTCAAAAAGTAGAGGTTTAGGAAGAAAGGATCAAAAAGGCACTGATCAAGATCGATTAGGAAAAATAGACAACTTAGTTAAACAAGCAGATTTATTACAAAAAAATGGTACGGCTGACGAATTTGAAAAACTTCAAAAAATGGTGCATCAGTATGTCCAAGAATATCGACATCCTTCATCTCGATATGGTTCTGGAGAGAGAAAAGATACATCTTTGCCATTAATGCCGCTTGATGAATTTATAAAAACAGGTCAGAATTCTAAGCATATTTTTGCATATACATTATATAACCTGTCCGAAAAATTTAAGCTTGGTGTAATTGAGCAATTGCAACGTGAAGAAGCGGGTCCGCGAACTGCACATAGATAAATAAAAATCAAAAATTGTGAGAGGGTATGGCGGCCAAATAGTCCGATTAAGTTTTTGATTACTTAAAAATTATTATTTTTATTTTTTTTGAGATACTTCCAAAAGTACCCCCGGAATAATCGCTACCAGTCCAACAGGAATAGGATGGACGAGTACACGCGTTGATTATCGATGTTTGTATGGAATTACTTTCGCTAATAATCTGTTTATAGCCTATGGTGCCGACAATTACCTTAAGTACAATGTGATTTTAACAAGTTCGGATGGCAAAAATTGGCAACATCATGAAATCTATTTAGAAGGACAAGGGCCCATCCGTTCTGTTGTCTGGGGCAAAAACCAATTTATTGCAGTAGGGGGGCGTCATATCATTACAAGTCCAGATGGGCAAAAATGGACAATTCAAAACGAGCTGTTGCGCGCAGAATTACGCGGAATAACCTACGCAAACAACAAATACATTGCTGTCGGTAAATCATGGTGGGGCACTGATAATGGCGTTGTTTTAACGAGTTACAATGGCACCGACTGGAAAGAAAACATCTTAGATCGAGGCCCTTTAAATTCTGTGACTTGGTATAAAAATCAATATATCGCTGTAGGAGATTTCGGTACCATTTTAACAAGTCCTGATGGGGATACTTGGACACGTCAGGATAGTCATACATCGGCATGGTTGTATGCAATGAGTTAATGGTGTGTAGAAAGGGTAATTAACGAATAGGGTCTGTTGGATTTTCTGCGCTTCGCTGCTCATTTACCAACAACGTAAACTGCGCTGCCAGGAATTGAAATATTTACTCGAAAATCGAGGATTTCTGTCTCGACCTAGCGAATTGTTAATAGACCCTAATTTCTTTTCCATCTGTCCCAAAAAATTCATTAGGATCGGCTCCAAGAATGCTACAATAATTCATGTAAGCATTATCAGTATCAGCTTTTTCCAACTTAATTCCATTCGCTGAGGGTATTATTTTTAATACACAGTTTTTCTGTTTATCATTTTTAGCCAAATCATCATATATAAAGCTATCATGGTTATTATAAGTTGCTACGCCATCCATCTCACAGCCATGCGCATTCCCATAATTTGTTAATAATCTAAAATGAATAGAATTCATGGTTACTTTTACAATTTCTAAAATATTTTCTAGTTTTTCTGATTCTTCACCCGTTGGCTGATAAACATGTGAAGTTTTATACACACCAGCTATTTTATCGATCAGTTGAGCGGCTTTTTGTGGATCAACAGGAGTTTTTAGACTTGCATATCGTTCAGAACGCTCATTTACAATATTTTTCAATTTCGTTTCTAATAGGACAATTTGATTTTTATAACATTACACTTTCTGCATCCAACTTAGAGCATGGATATTCATGCTCTATAAGATTTCATCATGAAACTTCCTTCGTGACACACATAGCCACTTCCTTTTGCTCGATGGTGGCGGCCGAATTTCTGATAATGATGTCAAAGCATCCGCTGTGATTGCAGTCCGAGCCGCAGATGTGTTGACAGTCGTATTAGAAAGTCTCCGCATTGTGGAGCTAACTTTAAGATAGACCGACAATTGACCTTTAGAGGTTATCATATATAATTCAGCCTCTTTTATTATGGAGAATAATCATGAGTTACGGAAGAACAAAACAAGAGCATAGACCTAGCAGATATTTTAAACTTCCTTCTGAATTTGTTAATTTTGGGCGTCATGAAAATTTGGGTGCAGGCACTGTTTTGCCTTTACCTAATGGCTGGTGGGTTTTGAAAACTAATCGCAATGGTTACACTAAATTCGTTTGGATTGATCCAACTCAAGAAGAGCCTATTGAATATGAACATGATGCAGGATATCAGTCTCCAGCTCCTTTTATTAATCAAGCTAACAAATTAACATTCGTAAGCTTTGAAGAGAACAATAAGATTTCTATTTCGACTTTTAGTAGACATAAACCAATACTTGAACTCGAAAGCACAGAAGTTGATATGAAAGAATCACTCTATCGAGAAGCATACATCTCACCAACGGGTCGTTATGCGGCGTTTTTGGATGCTTCCAAAAAAAGATTACACACAGTTGATATTTTGGATAAAACAGTAAGAACACTGGATCTTTCCTCTCTTATTTCACCTGACCTACAAATTACAAAAGCTTACTTTTTATCAGATAATAAATTTTTGTTACTGAGAGGTAGATATACTCCTCTCCTAATAGATATTGATCGCAAAACAGTAAGTTCTAGTTATTTTTTATCAAGGGCGCTCAGTTCTAATTTTAAAAATATTCAATTATCCCCTGACGGGAAAAAGCTTGCAATTCGTTATGCTTGGGATCAAATTAATATTTTTCAAATTTCTGATCCTGACTTTCGCCACTTAGAATGCTGTGCTACTTTCGAACCTCCTGGGTGGGG
>JANWKO010000096.1 GCA_025451335.1 Gammaproteobacteria bacterium | reverse complement strand
CTATCCTTCGCAGTCCAATTCGTAAAAGATTTACTGAAAATTTCGGAATTAGGTACTAAGACTTCCATATGATCCCAGGTGCGCACTGTAACCGCTCGACCACCGATATGAGTCACTTCACCTTCAAAGCCACTAATGGTAACCGTGTCTCCCACACGAATTGGACGCTCAAACAATAATAAAAATCCACACACAAAATTGTTTACTAAATCGCGCAACCCCAAACCAACACCGAAAGCAAACGCACCTGCTACCACTGTCAAAGCCCGAAAATCAATACCTAATACGCGTAAACAAACAAAAACACCAATCAAAATAGTCGTATATTGACTCAAAATAGCGACGCTATTCCGCACACCCAAATCTTTCATGCGTGATAATAAAAAGCGATAGACAAATTCTCTCGTCCAGCGAGCCGCCCAAAATAAAACAGAAATAACAACCGCCAATTCTAAAATACTCAATAATGTAATTGAGGTATTAAACACATCAAGCAAATGATAATTTAATAAAGTTGTTATGCTTTTAACGACTGGCGATTGCCTATCCCAACCATAAAAGACAAATAATATAACCCATGAAAAAAGGAATAAAATAACACGCATGACTTTATCTAGTGGTTTTAAAATGGCTTCCGTCCACAACCAACCATTAGAAACATGTTCAATCAAAATTTGCGAAACAAAATCCATGATATCATTCAACACACCGCGTAAAAATAAATAACCGACTAAAACCATTATGAAAATACTTTCATAACGAGTAATAGTTTGGACAAAATTTACAAAACCAAACAAACCAATGGTTGAGTTAATCAATAAAATAAGCGGTATAAGCAAACCCAATAAGCGGATGACGCGTCTAACATACGTATGTTTGCTATCCACATGAGGCAAAATCAATCCTGGGATAACTTCCCATGAACGCAAAAGAAAAATGGAAGCAACTAAAGAAAATAATAAAAACAATCGATCACATAAATCTTTTACTTCATAAACCAAAGGTAATTGATGTACAAATGCAGTCAATGCTGTGATCACGCCGCCCACAATAAAAGTCCATTTTAAGCGATGATATAAAAGCACATCATGACCATTGCGATCATGAACCGACTCCATCAAACATAACCTTGCCGTACTTAATAAAATTTTAAAAAACAACCAAACCATACTTAAATTAATTAAAAAGCTAGAATTAGAAGATGGAATATGGCAAAAATAAAAAATCCAAACTAAATTTCCTATAATGGCAAGATCAAGCAAATGACGATGAGTTAATTTAATAAGTAACCACTTAAGATTGATATGACCATATTCATGATCTGGTACACCAGAAACCATTCGAACTAAAAAGCCATTTAAAATATAAGATAAACCAATCAAAACTCCTTCAACCGCAAAAAATAAAGACCACCAGATAGAATCAATTGTATGGAATGCATTCATTAAGTTTATTGCTAAACTTTTAAAAACTTGAAAAGCTAATGTAGGCACCAACAGCATTTCAGCGCCTAAATCTAACCAAGCTTTTGCTCCTAATCCAGGCAATCCTTGACGGGAAGATAATTCATGCTGTAAAGCTTGATCGAGCGATGAACGCAGGCTAATTAATTTTTGATTTAATTTGTCTACACTTCTTATTGCTGAATTATATTGATTATTTAAGCTTGTTAATCCAGTTATATAATCTTTATCATCATTGGCTTTATCACCATTGGCTTTATAACCCTTGGCTTTATTAATATTGGCTTCATAATTATTGACTTGATTACTATTAGCTTGAGATAAGTAATGCTTACGTTTTTCTAAGATTACTAGGCGTTTTTTTAATAATTCATTCACACGCATCAATTGCTTGCCGAGCAACTGTGCTTGGTCTGTTGCTTTATTTAATACCGTGATCGAACTGCTATGCGTGATCGACACTTTGAGTTGATACAATTGATCTTGATAGCGCGCTATCAGCATTTGCAAATAAGTATAATTCAAATTTTCATTTGCATAGAAAACATCATTTTCCACTCTGATATAAGCTGTACTATTCGTCTTTTTATTTTGTTCGAGTTGATTTAATTGACTATATAAAATATTTAGCTGTTGTAACCAATAACTCTGTTGTTGCTGAAATCCAAATTCCGTTTTCGCTTGTTGTTCTTTCAAACGCATCATCGTCTGCGATTTTAAAAGCGTGCGAATTTTTGCATATTTTGCTTGATAATAATCCAAAGAGGTTTTTGCAATACTCTGCAATTGCTGTAAATAATTATCCCGCGTTTTTTCTAATTCCAAAAAATGGCGCTGAAAATTCAATTCTGTTTTTAAACCATTAAAATTGGGGCCGCCATTGTTCGCGATTTTCAAGCCAAAAATATTATATGCATTAAGTTGGCTTTCAATATCCTGTACATCTTTTTCTAATCGATCTATGGTTTGTTGCGACTCAGATAGCTCAATATTTATACTATCCAAATTTGACTTTGCCACAGCAATATTAAGCCCTGCTTGATTCAGCAGTTGTTTATTCACTTGATCAATAGCCAAAACAGTGGATCTTGCGCTCTGTTCATGTTGTAGTTTTTTTAATTCATTTTGCGCTTGAGCTAGTCGATTTTTGAGCAGGTCAATTTGCTGTGATACTATTTTAGTTTTATCTTGATAAAGGGAATTCTCGTGTATTGAAGGATCCGCCCAAACAGAAGCACCTTGTAAAACTAAACCAAGGAATAGCGCAAAAATAAGAAATATTTTAGCATTCAATAACTTCCGCATTAAACTTCACCCTATTTCGAATCAAACAGAGCATAATTATACCAGGAAAACACAAAATAAAGGACCAAAAATAAAAAATTGGCCATCCAAGATACACAACCATTACAGCGGCTACCGGTCCTAGAAATACTCGACCAATGGCTGATAAAGCGGATAACACAGCATATTGTGTTGCACTGTAACGTTGATGACAAAGGGACATTAAAAAGGCCATTAATGCCGCTGTACTCATACCACTACAAAAGCTTTCGATAAAAATAGATGATGTCATTAACCAATAATCTTTACCCGCGTAAGCTAATACCATGAACATCAAATTTGAAAAAGCTTGTGCCAAACCAAACAGTAATAACGCCCAATACAAATTCATTCGAGTTAATAGAAGTCCGCCAATAAAAGCACCCACAATAGTGGCTACCAAGCCGAAGGTTTTAAAAGCAATCCCCACTTCGGTTAATGTAAATCCTAGGCCTTTTAATAAAAAATTACTCATTAATGATAGCGCTAAGGCATCCCCAATTTTATAAAAAATCACAAACAATAAAACAATCCAAATTCCATCGCGGCGTAATAAATCCATGAAAGGTTCGACTACAGCAGCCATGAAGTTCTTTGGCGGTTGAATATTTTTGGTGGTATCTGGGCCAAAAAAAGTAGCCAAGGTGGAAATACCAATTAAAACAGCCATGATTTCATAAGTTACCCGCCAACCAAGATAATCCGCTAAAATTAACGCCATCCCCCCTGACGTTAGCATAGCAATACGAAAAGCAAAAATGGTGCAAGCCGCGCCTAACCCCCTCTCCTCAGGCAATAAAATATCCGCACGATAAGCATCGATGGCAATATCTTGGGATGCAGATAAAAATGCAATAACTAAAGCCAATATGCCTATAGCTAGAGGCGATACAGCAGGATTCATACTAGCGAGGATGAATAACGTGATGCACAATCCTATTTGTGTAATCCCTATCCACCCTCGTCTTCTACCCCACCATGGCGGAATAAAACGATCCATCAAAGGGGCCCATAGAAACTTCCAGACATAAGGAAGCCCAATTAATGACAAGGTACCGATAGTAACGAGACTAACGCCTGCTTGAGTGAACCAAGCTTGTAAGGTTGATCCAGTTAAAGCTAAAGGTAAGCCGGATGAGAATCCTAGAAATAAAACAGTAATGAGTCGTTTATTTATCATGCGAATGTTTTCGGATAATGTTAATACCGAATTTTAACAATAAATTCTTCCTGTGTAACCAAGGAAAAAGATTTCCTTGAGTTATGCGTCAACAGGGTGATATCTTTCCGCGGAATCTTAATAATTGATATTTTTTTCTTTTTATACAGTTAGATCATTTCAAATTAAACAAAAAATATAAAAAGTATAGATTCTTTTTAACATTTTTACGCTAAACAAAGGAACAGACCAAGCTCTTAATTTTGCAATTCATCATAGGGAAAATAAATCATGCAATCTCAAGCAAAAACACCATCATCTGAAGAGTTATTTTTAGACACTATCAATAAATTAAATACTTCTCCACTAATGCGACCGGAAGAAAAAACCGCATCTTCTGATCATTCAACAAAAAATGTTATTTCTGCAGATATGCCATCCGTTTTAGAAAAAATTCCTGCAGAAACTCTATCGGAATTAGTAGAAGAAGCAGCAGAAAAAAATCTTGAAGATGCGATTGACAAGGCTAGAAAGATACCCAATACCGAGCTGGATCAAATCATACAAAATCTAATCGATAAAAAATTTTCAAAACAATTACTTTATCATGCCTTACAAAAAATATTTGATGATGAATTAAGACGCGGGGTAAGTTGTTTGTTTTATCAGGGTGATGAAGCGGCAATTGAAGGTAGATTAGAATTTTTAGAAGAAATGTTAATTAAACATTTTGGTTTTGCTGGTTTTATCACCGGCTATTTTATTACCATTATTGCTTTTGAAGGCGGTAGCGAAGACTATTTTAATGCGTTAAAAGTTCTCTGTTTATGCAAAAACATGTTGGAAAAATTTCCTGAGCATGAATCTTTAAAATATATGAATCAATATTGGTCATCTGTTGTTAAAGAAAGTTCATTTTTGGAAATGAAAGCTGAGAAAGCTTATTTAGCCGGCGAGTTAATTGATAAAATGTTAGAAGATTACTCAAAAAAAATCGGATTTTCTTTTAATCCTGAAATTAATGAGGCCACTCCTGAACAATTAATTGAAAAAGCTAAAAAAGAATCTGAAAAAATCCTTATCACATTAGGACTGCAACCAGAAAAAGAAAGTGCACTTGAAAAGAAAGCAACGATAGCTGATATAAAACTTTTAACTTCTTTAAGCAAAAAAGAATCCAAAGCAGAGCTTTCTCCTGACTCTCCTCTTTCTCCCTCTGATATGGTTAGCGTCTTCACATTCGACGGTTCTCGCTGGACAACCGATATGATTGGCGGTAGTTCTAGCCCTCATTCAGCAACTAAACCTTCCCCGTCTTTTTTTGAACGGAATCTCAACCCTAAATCATTACCCAAATCCTACAGCACAAATGATTTGAATAAAATCAAAGACTTGGATAGAGACGGACTTGAGAGCTACAAAAGACCGTACAGCGCTTAACAGCATCGTTCTTCTATATGAACTCACATCCTTTCTAAATATGCTGTGAGTTCATAAATTTCTTTGATTTTTGTGCTATCATATATCAATATTTTAGTCTAATTTTGCACAATATTTATCCAAGAGACTTACGCATGACCATCAGTGTGTTTAATTTATTTTCAATCGGCATTGGACCATCGAGCTCCCATACAGTAGGGCCTATGAAAGCTGCTAGGGCTTTTGCTGCCGCTATCAATCTTCAGGATACCCGACGAATTCAAGTTGAAGTATTTGGATCTCTCGCTTTTACCGGAAAAGGGCATGGGACGGATAATGCTATTCTATTGGGATTAGAAGGACATTTACCGGATACAGTGAATCCTGATCTAATTCATCCACGCGCTCAAGAAATTATCCAAAACCGACAGATTAATCTATTGGGAAAACATACTGTACCTTTCGATTTTTTATATGATTTTATTTTCAATTTTAAAGATTTATTACCTGCTCATACGAATGGTATGCGCTTTAAAGCTTTTGATAAAAATAATAACGAAATTTATTCGCACATTTATTACTCTATTGGCGGTGGTTTCATTGTAGATGAAATACAAGCGTCAAATCCTCAACCTACAAATGAAATTCCCATTCCTTATCCTTTTTCGACCACTAAAGAATTATTGAAGCATTGCGAAGATAATAATCTCTCAATTAAAGACATTATGCTAGCAAATGAAAGTTGCTTACGTCCCGCTGATGAAGTGAAGGCAAAATTAATGCAAATTGCAAACGTTATGCGTGAATGCATTGATAAAGGTTGCCATACTCCTGGCATTTTGCCGGGTGGCTTAGATGTTAAGCGACGCGCACCGGAATTACTGCAAAAACTGCAACAAAAAGGTCGACCCGGATCCTATGAATTTACTGATAGTATGTCTTGGTTGAATCTATATGCCATCGCTGTGAATGAAGAGAATGGCGCTGGCAGTCGTGTTGTTACTGCACCTACCAATGGCGCTGCTGGTGTAATACCCGCCGTACTGCATTATTATTTAGATTTCTATCCCGATGCGAATCCAGAAGACACTATCGATTTTCTGTTAACAGCAGGTGCAATCGCTATTCTCTATAAAAAAGGCGCTTCGATTTCCGGTGCTGAAGTAGGCTGTCAAGGTGAAGTGGGTGTGGCTTGCTCTATGGCAGCTGGTGCCCTCACTGCCGTTCAAGGTGGTTCCATTTATCAAATTGAAAATGCGGCGGAAATTGCCATGGAACATCATCTTGGCATGACTTGCGATCCTATAGGTGGCTTAGTGCAAATTCCATGCATCGAACGTAATGCGATGGGAGCAGTAAAAGCAGTTAACGCTGCACGTTTAGCTTTATTAGGCGACGGCGATCATTTTGTTCCTTTAGATAAAGTCATAGCCACCATGAAACAAACTGGCAAAGATATGATGACGATTTATAAAGAAACTTCACTAGGTGGTTTGGCAGCAAATATTCCTGAATGTTAGGATTGAAGTCACACATAATTATGTGTAAAATAGTGTGTGGAGGCGAACAATGGCGACTAATCTTGCAATCAATGATGCTTTAATAGAAGAGGCTGTTCAGGTCGGACACCATACTACCAAAAAAGCTGCAGTCACAGCTGCATTGGAAGAGTATATAAAACATCACAAGCAAATGAAAATTATTGATCTTTTTGGCTCTATTTCCTATGACCCAAAATTTAATTATAAAAAACAACGAACAAAACAATGAGAGTATTAGTTGATACTTGTATTTGGTCTTTGGCTCTGAGACGTAAAACAAGTAAAGAGCAGAATATTGAAATTACTAATCAACTTCGTGAATTTGTGAATGAATACCGAGTGGAAATGATAGGGCCCATCCGACAGGAAGTATTATCGGGCATAACTAATATAGAACAATTCAACAAATTAAAAACACATTTAACAGCCTTTGAAGATCTACCTTTAAAAGTCCATGATTTTGAAATAGCTGCTGAATTTTTTAATAAATGTCGCAAAAAAGGTATTCAAGGCTCTAACACCGATTTTCTTATTTGTTCAGTAGCGAGTAATAACGATTTAGGAATCTTTACTACAGATAAAGATTTCTCATTATTTGCTAAAGTTTTACCAATCAAATTAATAAATCATCATTAAATATAGGATTTTTCTATAGGGTCGGTTTGTAATTCAAAACAGACCTGAATATTTCTATATTTTCTTATTTTTCATTTTAGACCTACGCATTTTGCGCTTCTTCCATAACGTAGCCACGGGTCCTGAAAATGCAAAAATAAAACTAATTGCAAAAATGATTCTCGGCG
>JANWKO010000095.1 GCA_025451335.1 Gammaproteobacteria bacterium | reverse complement strand
GAAAGGAAACAGCATCAAGTGTAGTAGTGCCATCAGAAGTAGCAGAACCGGCTTATCGTTTTACTGCTTAATTGAAATTAGGATTTTGGCTATTTTATGAATAAAAATAGCCAAAGTTCAATTAGTCCATAAGCGCGAATAAGCTTTGGCCATCATTTTCTTATCTAAATGTGCAGTCTTTTTTCTTCTTTTTGTTCCGAGCGAACTAAGGGAGTTTTTTCTTTTGAATATATCAATGTTGCCTGTTTAATTAAGTCCTGAATTTCATCTGGGCTTTCAATAAATTGAACAGTTGCAATAGGCGTTTCAAAAAACTTCCATATGCATGAACAAGATTGACTTGAGTTTTGTGCTGTTAGCTCATCATGAGCAATCTTGGCCTGTACTTTGTTGTGACATACTACATAATGATCTACAGGTAGTTTGTGGAAATTTTTACGCGCATCATCTTTTACTTCTATTTCGATTGCTGTTTCTTGCCAGGTATAAGAGGCAATCCCGCCGCCTCTGAGAGCCGTCAATTCAGAAACTGCAATCAAACTTTTACTGGTTAAATAGATATGAGAAATACTTAATTCTAACCCACCACTTACTGCTCCAATACGAAGCGTAATCATTCTTTTCATTTGTTATTTTCCTATTATTCAGACTTGTTAATTTTTCATTGGCTAAATCTAGCATGTTAGTAGCACATTGATATCGCGAACAAGGCCATCTTGCATTAGTTTTCACAATTTCATTATTAATTAATTTAAAAAATTATTCTAGCTTGGCAATGGATATTGGCCATAATTTTAATTTTTGAAATATTCCCCGAGTTCATAAAAATAAAAAATTTATTTTTTTTGGATTATTTTCTCGACAAGTTCGAATTCCAATATTTCAGTTGAAGGAAGTTCTCCTTTAAGTTCTTTAGGTAATTCGTGAATCAAGCGGTATTCGGCAATACCGATCGGGCCGTCAGTTCGTTTTAATGCGTATTCAGCAATCACTTGCGTTTCTTTTGACAAAGCAAAAGACCAATGCTGGGATTATCAGTTGGACTTTTTAATAGGTCGTCTACGGCAGAATTCCGTCACATTATGCAACAGCAGCAAGACACTCATCCGAATATTGCCTGCGTGATTTAATAACTTGATCATGTATATTTTGCGTTTCTTAGATCAAGATATGGGTCAGATTGCACTGGAAAAATGTGCACATAGGAAAAACAAGTTTAGATAGCTAAAGCACACAAAATTAGTCATGAACGCTCACTTGCGCGAGCGATTCTGTTCTATATCTGGGGCATTGGCAATATTAAGAAGCCTAAACCATGCGTGCAACAGTTTCGTCGGTCTTCAGCACCGCGTGTGCCAGATATTTGTAGTTAATCAGCGCCGCTTGATAACCGTCGCCCCATTCAGGATGGCGAGGCCCTGCGATTGCATCTTTGACGATGGCTACTTCGAACCCCTGTTCGAGGAATTCACGCAGATGCGATTCGACGCACATGTTCGCCAACATGCCGCCGAGAATGATTTTACAGATTCCTCGTTTGCGTAGCTGTAATACCAGATCGTTGGTCTGCGGTCCGAATACTTTGTGCGGACTGACAACAATCGTTTCGCCATCTTCGATGTGCGGTTTGAAACGATTTAACCAGTCTGCGCCTGAATTAGTAAAACCAGTAAGATTTAATGCTCCGCTTCTTGCGAATGTCTGGGTTTTGAACTCAATGGATTCGAGTGGGCCATTAATATCCCAGCCGGCATCGGTAGGAAAGAAATAGTGAGGCGAGATGAACACTTTATAGCCGTTCTTCTTTGCTGTTACGAAAAGACGCTCGATATTCTCGATTATGCCGTTCTCAGTTACACTGGCACCAACAAGGCTCCAACTCGTTCCTTTTTCGCTCAAAAAGTCATTTTGTGGATCGATGATAACAAGAGCGGTATTGTTCGTATTGAATTCCATAATGCAGTCCTTATTAAAATGTTGGGGGCTTGATGATGAATTACCCCATATTTCCATATATTTGTTTTAGTTTTCCTCAAGAAAAAAATCAAGAATGAGCATAATTAACATTAACTAAATGACCAAATAATTTCAACATAATTACCCACTTTTCAAAGCAAAATGAAAGATTTTTAAATAAAATCAAAAGTCTTTTATGAGAAAGAATTGTAAACATTAACTTTGCAAATTTCTTTGAAAAAAAATTCTTTTGAGAGTCTTTCGCCAGTTGATCGCAATAAGTTTCATCAAAGTTTATCCATATATGGCAATTCATACATGATTTTTTTAATGCAATATCATTAATTAAAAATTAATGCTCTATTTTAGTTATTTCTTTAATATAATTTTTAAAAGTTGGTACCCAAAAAGTTGTGATCGGTCCATGTCCTCCATTAGGTATAATCCATAATGATGAACCGGGAATATTTCGATACATCTCAATTGTTATATCGAGAGGATAAAGAGGGTCACGATCACCTTGTACTATATGAATTGGCAAATTAATATTAGATAGATCTGTTGGGGTTAGATTCATATCATCTTCACTTGTACTCATTGCATTAACTTGTTGCCAAATCATTTTTATTTGTTCATCTCCGTGAGCATGAATTGTTCGCATCGCTTCCCATTCTTCTTTTGAGCGACTCTCAATTGTAAATTGTTTCATGATTTCTCGAGCTTGGTTTGGGTAATATGGCGTGGCGCTCACAATAATCATGTTTTTTATCAGTTGCGTTTGTCTTATGGCTAGATGTAGTAAAATATTTCCACCACAACTGAAGCCCACAGCAATACATTTAGGAAGGTTAAGATGTTTAAGCAATGCTTCTATATCTAAGGCTGCTTGACGATGGGTAAATACTTTAGAAGGATTGGTTGATCTTCCATGACCTCTAATGTCGGGAATAATTAACTGGTATTCGTCAGTCATATCTTTAAATAATTCAATAAGAGCTGTTCCTGAACCTGTAAAACCATGTAGCAGTAACAAAGGTGTTCCTTTGCCATGAACTTCATAATATAGATCAAAGTCATTAATTCGAATGGTGTTGTTTTCCATAAAATTTTCTCGCAAATGAAATGAACAGCGACATTACAACTAGTTTGATAACAAATTCAAGGAAAAAATATTTTTTTCTTGACTGCAGAATAATCACATGATAAGAAGAAATAGTCATAATAAATGGTATAGGAAGAAAATGATTTCAGCAGGGGCCTGAGTTTAAGGAATTTTTTTCTTCTTTTAGTGGCTTATCTTCTTTTTTATCAGCGATATCTTTAAAAAAAAGCAAACGTTGTTGCAATCTTTCTTGTTGTCGTTTGGCGCGACAATGATTAACGCAAGAATTGACACCATATTTGATTCCACCGTACACCAATATCAAAACCGCTAATAAAAGTGTAGCTATTAGTATGAGCCCATCTACTCTAGCATCTCGTGAAACAAATACAGGTCGGTCAGAAACAAATTTAAAGCCAACTGCAGCTACATTGCCAGCCGCATTAAAGGCTTCTTCAGGAACTTTAGTTCGATATATTAATCTTTGATAGCGTAGTGCGGTAATGGTCTGTGTATCAATTTTTCCAGACATTATATTTTTTAAGGCCTTTAAAAATGTTTCATTATTTTCGTTAAAAGTTGATAATGGATTATCTAAAATAATTTTTGCATCACGTTGTAATGATTCTAATAATGCTTTATAAACACCACTGCTTTGTTGAAATTTTCCTGATGTATTAAGTTTGTGAATGAGTTGACCGGTTGTTTTATTTATTACAGCAAAAGGAGGAATTTCTTTTAATTTAAGTAAAGGAATGATGCCGATCAAACAGTCTTCGATTTCAAATATCCTTGCATTCATTTTTAACATTCCTTCTAATGTGATGATCTCGCGTATTGTATAATCGAAAATATCCTATCAATTGATTCTTAAGATTTTATTAACAAGAAAGTCGATTTTCACTATCGATGCAGCATAACAAATACAGCTTTGGAATGGGCTATTCAATCACTATAGATTCCAAAGTGCGTAGTTGATTTTAGCAGTGTTTTTATGATCTGTTCTTGTGTAGACATAGTATTTTTCCTCCAAAAAGATACATTACTTATTTTTAACAATCTGATCAAATATTAAACAATTATATATATCTATCTAATTGATTTAAAAATAACAAAGAATTGTAAAAATATACACAAAATCCTTGTTTGTTTAATAATTGTTCTGTACAATATTCGGTCTATTAATATAAATTGAGGATTAACTAAATGTTAGACGCACGTAAAATACTACTGAAGAAAAAAGGGAAGCCATCGTCCGATACTTATGATGAGGCTCAGGATAAGAAATCTTCTGCTATGGAAACGAAATCTCCTATTAAAGCTGAGGATTTAGATAAAACAGATGAAATTAAAAAAACATTAGGAAAACTATTGGCGCAAGCGCAAAGCAGCGACAACACGCCAGAACAGAAAGCAGAAAAATTAAGTATTTTATTATCGTCTTTTGCCGAATTTGGGGACCATAAAGGCTTTGTATACATCTGCAATGAATTGCTCTTAGTATTAAAAGAAGCACTTCCTAACGATCACAAGGCATTGATATACGCGCGTATATTAACTGGTGCAAATCAAATCCTGTTAGGAAGACTCTCTCCCAAAGATCATACTTACGATGATGTTGAACAAATTAAAGAAGAAGCTTTGCGTCAACTGGAATCATTGATAGAAAGTGAAGAGAAAACAAAAAAGGCTGATATTAGTGTTGCTCAGAATCGTGCATTGGTGCTATGCCATTTGGCAAACGCGAATTATAGCGAAGCAACAAAGAACAGAGCGAAGAATGCTGCTGATGCCTTAGTTAAGACTTATAACGCTTTGAAATCTAGAGGCATAAAGAATAGAAAATTATTAGCAGACACGATCTGGGCTTATGTATTGCTCGCACAGGCTGCAGCTAATTCAAAAGACTCCGACATGTTTAAATATGCTCGTCAACAGATAAGAGAAATAAGTAAGAAAAAATATAGAAATTTTCTTGTCAACCCTTCAACTCGGGACGCGCTAGCTTATCGTTTGAGTGGTACTGATTCCGAAACTTATTTTCCTAATTGGGCTATAGCAATTATGACACGTGCAGCTGCCCAGTTTGGCAATCCATTGGATTATGATCCGAAACAAATGGATCGTTATACTCAATTTTCTGCTACAGCAGATCAAACTAAGCAAGACACTGTTAAACAAATTAATTCTAAGAAAGATGAATCAGTAATCTCACAATGCGATATCATATTAGGAAATCGAATTAATTGTAAAGCAAAAGACATAATGGATGAAAAATGGAAAAAGGCACAACCGATAATTGATAAAGTAGCAGAAGAAGCCGCTACTCAAGCAGCAATTGCTATGGCTTCTGGATTTTGGATCTAGTTTCGTACTTAATCTTACCTATCGCAAAAAAACGAGTTGATCAGCAACGATGCTGATCAACCTCGCATATAATAAACAATTGGCATCTGCAAAATCCTTTCGGATGCCAATTAAAAAAGTGTTGGTATGACATCATTCTAATTTCTGACACGAAAAAAATGTTCATATTTCTGATCAAATACATCTTTATTATGATTTCGAAATGCATCATAACTTGGGCTTGTACTTCGATTCCAGGTAAAAGTACCTTTGTGATGTTTTAAAGAAAAAAATCGATGATTTTCTGCCATTTTGGTAGCAAAATCTTTTGCAATTTCTTTTGAAAAATGACTGCAATTAGCTTCGATATTATGCGCCATTTGCAAAGTAAAAGCTTTTTCAATCATTGCCCACGATTCACTGGTTTCAACGACTTGATTCAATGCATTGGTACCTTGCCAATGAATTTTTTGTTTACTTTTCGTTATGTCTCTTAGATAACGGAATTTATCCATTTCAAAATAATTATGTAAGTCAACGAGAATATCATTGTCTTGGCATGATTTAATGAAATTAATAATGATATTGGTAGCGGTTCTTTTGTTTTGAGATCCTGTAATTTCCTTTGATTCGGAAGAAGATGGTGATTCCAGTTGTTTGTCTAACAATTGTCTTGAATCATTATATCGTTGTGTAAATGCTTTAAGAAAATTAGCTCTTTCAGAACTATCCATCATCTTACGATTGACTAAAATATTTAAAATTTGTTCCAACTGTTCCTGTGTTAACATCTTATGAAAATGAAGATGAAAATGATTTTTAAAGTGATCTATGCTGTCTCGATGATAAAGTGCATGATCATCTTCATCATTGTGTACATATCGTATACGTCCCGTTACTGTAGCTATTTCCTTATTGCAATCAATAATAGCGGTCCCTTTTTCAGTTGACTCTATGGATTGAACAAAAAAAAGTAACCCACATTCACTCATAATTCCTTTCATCGCTCCAACTCTATCAAGAGGAAAATTTGGGTACATTGTCAGGGTATCGTAACTAAGACTATAAGTAATATCTTTAGAATCAAAAGTGAGTGCTGGCATATTATCCTCGATTACTGTGTAGTATGATTTTTATAAATAGTTAAATTTTGTGAATAGACGATGTTATGTAAATTTTTTTTTTCTAATTTCCAATGACAAATTCACTGATTTATTTTTTTTGAATTGTAATGATTGAGCATTAGAAGGTCAATTTGAAAAATATAGTATAACTTTGGTTTCTTTAAGCGCAATATTAGTTTTAATTTTGATCTATTCTTGTTAAATCAGCAGATTGATGCTATTATTGAGCACTTTTAAAACAAAAATTAATAAAATGTTATCAAAACAAGTGTAAAATTTTACACTCTCGACAAGGTAAGGATTTTAAAATTGATTCAGCCTTTGCAGTTAGGTAATAGAAATTTTCCGCATAATATCATTCAAGGTCCACTTGCAGGTATTAGTTGTGCTCCTTTTAGACGCTTAACTTGGGAATATGGAAAACCTGCTTTTTCCTGTACGGAAATGATATCTTGCAAAACTTTGATCTATCAATCAAAAGTTCATCCACGTTTTGTTATGATAGATCCTAATGAAGGACCTGTCTCATTTCAATTAGCAGGTAATGAAGCAAAAGAAATTGCGGAAGCCACGAAAATTGTCACGGATTATGGCGCTGATTTAATTGACTTAAATTGTGGTTGTCCTGTGAATAAGATAAGAAGTAAGGGGGCTGGTTCTAGTCTATTAATGAATGCATCGAAGATATATGAATTAATACGTGCGATGAAAGAAAATACGACGGTACCCGTCTCAATAAAAATTAGAGTAGAAGGGCTGAGCTCTGACCGATTTAAACAAGATATTGTGAATGCGGTAAGTGATGCTGGCGCTGATTTTTTAATTGTCCATGGTAGACATTGGACTGAGCATTATGAAACACCATGCCGATTAGATGAAATTCAATTTTTTGTTGAAGGACTTTCAATTCCAGTCATAGGTAATGGTGATGTTGTCTGCTTGGAATCGTTAAAAAAAATGTTAGCAACAGGGTGTGCCGGAGTAATGATTTCGCGTGCTGGCGTGGGTCAACCTTGGTTAATTAAAAAATTGCTGGCCGAAATAAATAATGAAAAATTTATCTCACCTTCTTTACAACAAATCGGCAACATTTTTTTGGAACATATTTCAGAGTTAAGTCAACTCCTTGGACAAGAGAAATTTGCGATTTTACAAGCGCGCAAATTTGCTAAATATTATGCTCGAGGATTAACAAAACGTTTGGAATTTAATGAAGCGGTAAATCATTGTATTAGCATTCCAGAGCTTCAAAAGATTTGTAAACGATATTTTGATGTAACAAATTAGTGGCCCTTCGAGGAGATTTAAAAATTAATACACTAGGCATGATTTTGCAAAGTAAGAGATCAATAGTAGGCTTCTATTTAAAAATCTAATATAATTAATGCTTTCATGATTCAAGGAATGAAACATGCCAGATTTCTCTGTGCTTATTATCGGTGCTGGCCCAACTGGAATGGAACTTGCCTCAGAACTCGAACGTTATGATATCAATTTTTTGATTATCGACAAACGACCTTCTTACATTACAACTTCGAATGCTGCAGGCATTCACGCACGGACATTGGAATGTTGGCATAAGAGACCTTGGCTAGATGCATTTTTACAGCAAGGACTTAAAATGCAAGGTGCTTCCATACGGGCATTTAATAAAAAATTAGCAGAATTCAATTTTACGAATATGCAAAACACACAATATCCATTTGTTTTATCCATTCCGCAAAATGATACGGAAGCAATTCTAGACCAACATTTGAATGATGTTGGACGACCTGTCATGCGTGATGCGACATTGACGAATTTGATCATTCGTGATGATTATGTCATTGCAGAAGTAGAGTCAAATTCGGGAAAGAAAAAAATTACTGCTGATTGGGTTGTCGGCTGTGATGGGTATCATAGTTCTGTTCGTGAGTTAGCAAAAAATGAATTTATTGGAAAAGATATAGAAGAACGATTTTTTCTTATCGATGCAGATTTTAGTGCAGATTATAATTCGAATCAATTTCATGTTTTTTTATCATCTAAAGGACCTTTGGCTTTTTTTCCTATGCCTGATTCAACTCGAATAATTGCTGGAGTTGGTAAAGATCCTGAATTTAAAGATGTAAAAGAACCTACTTTAGAAATAATGGATAAAATTATTCAACAACGTTCTAACTTGAAATTCAAACTGAAAACTATTTCATGGCAAAATCATTTTTGGATACACGAACGCGTTGCGAAGGAAATGCAATTCGGACGAGCATTTATTGCTGGAGATGCTGCACATGTACATTCTCCAGTAGGAGGTCAAGGCATGAATACAGGCATACAAGATTCGCACAATTTAGCTTGGAAATTGGCGTACGTGATAAAACAATATGCCCCACCAAAATTGTTACTAAGTTATCAGCCAGAACGTCTTGCCATAGCAAAAGGAGTCGTTGGTATGACTGCTGCTTTAACACGTTTGGTAAATATCCATAATCCAATACTAACAGCATTGAGAAATTGGGTGATGCCTTATTTCACTCAGCAAAAATTATTTCAAAAAATTATGGTTGGACGCATGTCTGAACTTTCATTAAATTATCCTCACTCGCCTATCAATGAGGGCAAACGAATTGGCAAATTTGCACCCGGTGATAGGGCATTAGATGTTCTTGTTGATAAGAATAATCAGGTTTATCTCTTCGATCTTATACATGACAAAAAATTCCATGCAATTATTTTTCATGCACAAGATTATACTAAAAAAGAATTGATGGCATTACAGAATAAATATCAACATGTTTTACAATGTCATTTTTTTACATCCCTAAATTCTGACATAAATAATCTTTATGCATTTAAACATTTTACAATTTGTTTAATTCGACCAGATCAATATATTGCATTTCTCGGTGAAAAAATGACAGACTTTGAAAGTTATCTTAGCAGGATTTTTCTTGATAAGGAAAATCAAACCCAATTTACAGCTCAGGAGAAATCTGGTTTATTAACGCCCTGATTTCATAAATTCAGGGCACGCACAAGAAAGTAGAGATGTTTTGTGAATTTAAGTTTCACTTTTAGAGGCGGCTTCGTATTAAACTACTTTTAGTATCAGGAATGAGAGGATCTTTTTTTACAGAAAAGGAAACTCCTAGAATATTATGATAGCTAGAATCAAGTGCCAATAGATTTTTAGAATTGGTAACAAAAGCTGTATTATCATAACCGAAATTTTCAAAAGTTTTACCTCTAACAATTCGATCATCTGCCGAAACATCTAAAAAAAATGGCGGTAGGTATGTTATACCATAGTCTTGTGAATAATCTGAAATGACAGGAAATCCTTTGTAAATATTTTCTTTTCCTAAAATGGCAAGAATTTGTTTCCTTTCATTTTTAAGTTGGTCTGGTATGACATAATCACTTATAGCATTGACGTAAGCTTTCAATAACAAACCGTCAAATTCAAATTTTTGTTTTAACAACCATTGATATTCTAAACTGTCGTTCCCTAAAAAATGTTGAACAAAAATAATTTCTTTGGCTAGATCTGCCTTATCTTTAATAATAATTTTATAGATAGATAAATCTGAAATTTGTTCTACATTTACAATATCAAATCCGAGTGAACGCAATCTATATAACATTAAAGTGGATAAGCCCAATTCCGATTCTTTTTCTGTTAGACCTAATGTTTGCTGAAAAAACTTATAAACCTCTGTAATATCCCAACCTGAGTTACTACCAAATCTTCCTACACTATGTAATTCTTTTTGAAATCTACGTTCGAATTTGTTTATTACATCAAAATTGTAAAGTGAATTATTAGTTTCCTTAGAGATAAAAGGATCTTGATCAATTAAAATAATTCGATTTGCTTTCGGAAAAATGGCCAGTGGAAAACAGACATCAGCTCCAGAAAGAGGATATAGAATATTATGAGTTGTTGATAATTGTGTTATGCCTGCTGGTAAACGAGGCATCATGTCTGTCTTTGGCTTGATTAAATTTATTTTTTTAATTGCTTCAGTTTGTATTGCAGTCTGTTTTCTTTTGAATCGAATTGTGAACATGTTGAACTCTCTCAAATTAAATATTTAAGTGATAGGTGGCTGCATTAATTTAGATCAATTGTTTTTTTAACAACCAAAGATAAATATACATAAAATTTAAGAAGCTTTCATTCTGTCTAAATACTTGTATAATGCGCGCATAATTTTCAATAAACGAGGCGTGAATATGTTAAGTTCATTAGCTAGATTAAATCTTTTTTCGAATCTATCTGTCGAAAGTAAAGGATCAGAGGATAAAAATTTATCGATAGCATCAAATATTTTAAACGATTCTTACCAAAGCGTCACAGTTTCGAATGATATAATTTCACGTGTGGAATTACCAATAATGTTTGGTGATGAGATTCATCTTTATATAAAGCGATTTGGTGAAGAACGAATGAACGAAGCTTTAAAAGAAGTCAAAGTGGCTGGTGCGGTTCGAAGTTTCGCGATGGGTTTGATTCAAAAATTGCAAATTACAGATAGTATGGAACGTAATCTCACTATGTTTTTAGCCATAACTTTATGTGGTGTGGGCGAATGTCAAGATACCAGTTTCCTTTCTGTTTTCAAACTCTTGGAGGCTGGATGTAAGAATATTCATTTAATTGAGATCAAGGGTAAAGATAGACCGAGTGAAATACCTGGAGATTACTTCGACCATGAATTTGTAGTCATTGGTGATGTTTCACCACTCAAAAAAGATAATTCAATTACTAATTTAGATAACTTAGATGATAAATGCATTGTTTTAGATCGTTATCTGAATTTAGTTGGTAAAGCAAATCAATATAGAAAGTTAGCAAAAGATTATATCGATGTTTATCAAATGAATCAGATTACAAAAATCATAGATATTCCCGAATTTTCTAAAGAAAAATTAGTCCTAATAAAACAAAATGCGACAGATATTGCAGAAAAAATTAAAGATTTTTTTCAAATAATAACACATCAACCTATTCCAATTATTAAAAAATTTAATAAGGCGCCTGATCAAACAGCAACTATGAAAGAATCGACATCCAGAGCAAAAATTTAATGCTAGATGTTGTTGTGTTGTTAGCAAAGAAAATATGTTTGAAGAAAAAATTCTTAGTTTACCCAATATGAATTGGACGTCTTTTTCTACCAAACAGCGCCGCAGTGCTCCCGCCATAAGCCCTTCCTTTCGCCGAAGGCGTGGCTTTGGCGGGAGGTGAGGCGGCGCACTGCGCGAAGCGCGGTTAATCTGGAGCTTTTTGTTGTTCTATGTATTGCTTAAGAACTGACAAGGGCGCTCCTCCGCACGTTATCATGCAATAGGATCTGCTCCAGAATACTGGCTTTTTCCAGTAAAACTTTTTCACATGCTCTGAAAACTCCTTCCGAATAAGTCGAGATGTCACCGTTTTTAAATTGTTCACGAATACAGATGGAGTCACTTTTGGATTTAATGAAAGCAACAAATGTAAATGATCCGCCTCTCCGTTAAACTCCAGCAACTCACACTCCCACTTCTGGGATAATTGATCACAAATTTCTTTCAGCCGTTTGAGAATTGGAGAAGTGATGCACTTGCGACGATATTTAGTCACAATAACTAAATGATAGTTTAAATTAAATGAGCAGTGAAATAAGTGTTTAATTTGTTGTTTTATCATAGCGACTAAGTATAATACTTCAATGAAAAATCGTAAAGTCACTTATCGTTTGTATCCTAATCTTAAGCAAGCTGAACGCTTGTTAGAGATGCTCGCGCTTCATCAGCGTATTTATAATATCGCTCTAGAAGATCGGATTCGTTCTTATCGTGAGGAAAAGAAATCTCTCTCATTTGCTGATCAATGTAAAACATTGACACTATGGCGTCATGCCTATAAAGAGTTGGCTGATTTGAATGCGCAGTCTTTGCAAGTGACGCTCAAACGAATTGATTTAGCATTCCAAGCTTTTTTCCGACGAGTAAAAAATGGCGAAAAGCCAGGTTTTCCCAGATTTAAATCGTTACAACGTTATTCTGGATGGGGCTATAAAAGCCATGGCGACGGTTGGCGTTTATTTCCAGGAAAACAGGATAAGCATGGTAAGTTACGACTATCTAACGTTGGAATGATTACTATCCGCGGTAAAGGCAGAACAACGGGTGAGCCTAAGACTTGCGAAATATTACATAAATCAGGCAAATGGTATGTATCTGTAACCATAGAATGTAATCCGATACGTACTTGTGGAACAAAAGCAATTGCTCTAGACTGGGGAGTTGAAACCTTTCTTACCACGCATGATAGCAAAGAGCAAACCAGTCGGGTTGACAATCCGCGACACATTAAATCAGAACTTAAAACGTTAAAGTTATTGCAACAATCCGTTTCACGAAAAGCAAATAAACAAAGCCATAATCGAAAAAAAGCGATCAAATCGCTTGCCCAATTACATAGTCGGATAGCTAACAAGCGAAAAGATTTCCACCATCAAGTGGCGGCAAAATTAGTTAAAGAAAATGGTTTGATCGCTGTTGAGACTTTGTCTGTCCAAACCATGACAAAATCAGGAGGCTCTAGGAAAAAAGGACTCAATCGAGAAATACTAAGCACTGCGCCATCACAATTTCATCAGATATTAAAATCCAAAGCGGAAGAAGCTGGGATAATATGGGTTGAAATTCCAACACAGATTGTTAAACCAAGTCAAACGTGTTACAAGTGCAAGATTCAGAAAAAGAAAGCTCTTTCAGAGCGATGGCATAGTTGTAGTTGCGGAGCAAGCTGTCATCGCGATGAAAATTCAGCAAGAGTCGATTTAGATTATGCTCTTGCAAAAGTTTCGGGTCAGGAATTGGCCGAAGTGGGGAGTCGTGGAGGTTTCGCGATGTTGAACCACGAAACTCAAGCCATATCGTAAGATTGGCGGGAGTAGTTCATTCTATTTGTGTCATCAAAATGTGCTCACGTTAATGTTGTGTATGTCTTTGATTTTATAAATATTTCATATCAAATCATTTTTATTAGGATTTTTTGATTTGGTTGTGTACATAAAATCGCCTAGGAAACCGCGCCTATCAAACAAAATATGTCCAAAACTTTGACAAAACATAATGACATGTGTACAATAAAAGTCCACTAATAGTTGATTTTATTAAATTTTGAGATTGTATATGCAGCATGTAGCAACAGAGAAAGAAAAACGTACGGCAATGGGTGAGGTATTTAGTCCTGAGCAGTTCTTTGCTATGTTGCAAAAAGAAGCACAAGTCGCTAGTTCTCTTTCGGTAAATTCCGATAAAGTTGACTATGCTAAAAAGGATGAAAAACTAAGCAAAGTAGCTAGTACTCTTTCTGCAAATCCTGATAAGTCACCCAAGCCCCAAAAAGATGAAAAATTACTACAAGACAATAGCCCTCCTGTTGTCCATTCTAAGTCGGCTAAAGCAAAAAAAAAGGAAAATGAAAAAAATCGAAAGAAAAAGAAAAAAGAAAAAGATGAGAGGAATTTCCAAAAATCTTTAATTCTCAAAACCTCAAGTCAAAATACTTATCCAGATACTCTATCCGTGACCTCGCATAAAAGTGAGCAAGTTGAACAAGCATCAGAAATTAAAGAATCGCAAACAAAGCTGGATGCTCTAGAAAAAGAAAGATCAAAATTAGAAGAAGTGGCTAAAGTAGTAGATCAAGAAAAAAGAAAAGCTGGGCAAGAGGCTAAAAAAGCTGAAGAACAGGCAAGACTACTGGATGTGCAGCATCATGATGTTAAAGCAGCTAAAGAAAAGGAAGCAAGACAACAAGCAAAGCGAGATACCGGATCAGAAAAGAATGAAACTGAAAAACAATCACAGGTAACAAAAAAGTTTGATCGAGACTCAACCAGAAAAAATAGGAAAAAAGTAAGATTTAAGGACAGTGAATCAAAATCAGGTACTAATAGTGCGCAGAAAATCACAATCTTAAAACGCGGAGAAAGATTGCCTGAAATGAATGCACAATCATTATCATCTAGGCAAACTGTAGAAACTGACTTACATTTACCTCATTACGATTCTGAACATAAAGAAAAACGTAAAGATGAAGCCAAGATTATTGAAGGTATTACTTCTTCTGCTAACGGTAAATTCAAATTGCCTGTCAAGTCGAAAGCCGAAATTCGAGGCAGAAACTATGTACCCACCATTTTTGTACCAAGCGTAAATATTCCAACTGAACCTGAAAGAGAATCTCAAATTTCAGCTACGCCTCAAGCAGCGTCACACACTCCTGAAGCAGTATTAGAAAGTAGTCATGTAGTACCTCCAGTATTTTCACAAGCACAAATTTTTCCTACGGTTTATCAAGAGGGAGGTGAAGTACCGATTTTTACATCTGCTATGCCCCAAGCATTTCATGGTCCGTCTAGTTCCCAATATGGAAATCCTGAATTTTACGCTTCGATGAACTACCCAATGCAAACATATCATCAAATTGATCAAATAAGTCCTTCGTTCATGCCATATGATGCATCGCAATTTCCATATGCTACATATCAACCTTATTATTTTTATGATGAATATGGACAACCCATTCAATATTTATATAGTTCTTATCCATTGGAAGCGCAGTATAGTCAATTAGTTGATAGAGTGGTACAACAAGATCAAACGATTGCT